>JANXQE010000685.1 GCA_025356925.1 Limisphaerales bacterium
GGAGTGGCCCCGAAAAGGTCGCCCGGATTTTGACGAGTCCAAATTGCCTCCACCACTTTTTCAGTGCGCACCTCAAGAACGCTCAGTGTGTCGCTGGACGCGTTGGCTACCACCAGGTAGCGGCCGTTGGGGGAAAGCGCCAGCGCGCAGGGGTGCAACCCCACCAGGACCTCCGCGCGGACAGTGTTGGCCTGCAGGTCAATGAAGCTAACTGACCCTTCACTGGCGATGAACCGACTCGAGTCGACCCTGACCAGCGTGCCCCGGCCGGCGGGCCCCGTGACGCTGGCGGCGTCCGGGCGCCGGCCACCCCAGTTGCTAACGTAAGCCTTTTTGTCGCTGACCACGACCGTGTATGGTGCGACGCCGGTGTTCCATAGCCGGAGCACTCGACCGGTCGCCGCGTCCAATTCAGCGAGACGATTTGAAAGGTTCAGAACGACATAGAGCCGTTTGCCATCGGGCGAGACCGCTAGCCCAGATGGAATCTCCGCTTTTCGTCGTGGCGCATTGGCCGGCGGCAGGGGAATCGACCCCACGCTCGTGAGCCGGTGCTCTTTCGAAACGTCGAAAACCTTGATGCTGCCATTCACATTGGCCATGTAAAGACGTGTGCCATCGGGGGAAAACCCCAGACCGGTATAGCTGAGCTCTCCCTTCTCATCGGGTTTGAGGATGTGGCTGGAGACCGGGTCAGCCAGATCCGTGGCCTCTTCGGATGGGAAAGCGGCTCGCTGTAAAATATTGCCGGTAGTTGGAGAGAGGACCACGACTTCGGCAGTCTTACCCGCGGTGACCAGGATCTGGCCATCGGGACTCAGCGCCAGCGCCTGAGGCCGCAACCCGGGCAAATCCACCTGTTGGCCGACCGGTGTGAGGACCTGATTGACCGGCGTCATGATCCGGCCCCCTGTCAGCCGCCCAACCGGTTCGCTGGAGCCTGCGATCGGCATGTCGATGGGCGATTCGCCAGCAAGCAGACTGGCGGAGGCGAACACTGCCAGTGAATAACCGGTGAATAGGTTTCTAATCGAGTCCATCGCCACACTCTTGCGAAGGGCCCGCCACTCCGCAAGCCAAAGGCTCTATTTTTGGGCGTTAATTCGGTGAATGGAATGTTACCGGATCGTTACACGCCCCGAACCTGATTGTGTTTACGGCTTTCGCAAAAATGCTACGCGTCTGACACGCAATCGACACGGGTCCGTGAAAAATTGCCTCGGAATATCCGATTGCCCTATGGGCTTCTTATGAATGAACCTTTGACGAAGCGGCCGACATTTAAAATGCCTGGCTGCCAAACGCGCACTTCATCGCCAACCGGCCATCGTCCGCTCAGCGCGGGCTTCTATTTGTTGCTGCTGCGCCGCCAGCACGCAGACCGGAGCCGGGGTTTGCCACTCCACTCGCGAGCGAACATCAATTCGCATGCAGCTACTGGCCGTTGGGAGCGACGCGGATAATGCGGTGTTTTCGGCTGCTCGCGGGCCTTTGAACATGTCCGATTCGATTCAAAGGGATGGCAGCTCCAGTCCGTTGTAACCGGATTGTAACAAATGGGCTGCTCTTTTGTAACATTGCGGCGTCAGTTTGAGCTCGTTAAAGGCAATACCGACCAACGCATCAATGAAACCAATCAAAACCTGCCAGACCCTCGGACTAACTGCTCTAGCCACCATCGCGGCGACTACCCCAGCCTATTCACAATCGGCGGAAGGCCTGATCAACAAGCTGATCCAGAAAGGCGTGCTGACAGAAAAGGAAGGTAAGGATCTCATGTCAGAGACTGATACCAACTTGGTGAGCGCCTCCAAATGGAGACTCAATGATGCCATTAAGAATATCACGCTCTTTGGAGATATCCGGTTCCGGTACGAATACCGTGGAGCCGACAACGCTCCCAAAACTGGGGTGAACACCGACGATTATGCCCGGGAACGGTTTCGCTATGCGGTTCGGATCGGCCTGAAAGGCGATCTATTCGACAATTTCTACTACGGCCTGCGTCTGGAGACCTCGACCAACCCACGTTCGCCCTGGGTGACCTTTGGCGACGATACCAACCCGACGCCCTCCGCGAAGAACAGCGACGGCATCAATATCGGGCAGGCCTATCTCGGATGGCGCCCCGCCTCCTGGTACGAAATGACCGTGGGCAGGATGCCGATGCCACTCTACGTTACGCCTTTGCTGTGGGATTCGGATATCAATCCCGAAGGCGCGGCCGAGAAGTTCAAGTTCTCAGTGGGAAACGCAGACCTGTTTGCCAACTTTGGCCAGTTCTTGTACCAGAACACCAATCCATCATCGGATGTCCCTTCGAGCGACACTTTCATCCTGGCTTGGCAGCTCGGCGCCAACGTGAAGCTGACAAAGGACATTGCCTTCAAGATCGCGCCCGCCATCTACAATTACACCGGCCTGGGTCAAACCAATCTTCTCAACGAGCCCTACACGGGGGAGGGGGTTCAAGGTCTCAATGTCGGACTGACCACCTCTTTCACAAATGCTCTCCACTTCGATCAAAGCGGGATTAATGATTTATTGGTGCTGGACGTGCCGGCCGAGGTAAACTTTAAAGTGGCCAAATACAAGGCCCGGGTATTCGGCGATTTCGCCTACAATTTTCTCGGCAATGACCGCGCCCGAGCCGCTGCAACCGCCGCCGGACCCTCGGTTTTGGCCCATCCCTACACGGGTGAGGATAAGGCGTATCAAGTGGGCATGGCTATTGGCAACCTTGGGCTGGTCTACGGCCAGACTTCCAAGAAGAACACCTGGGAAGCCCGCGCCTATTGGCAGCACATCGAACAATATGCGCTTGATGTGAATCTGATTGACTCGGATTTCTTTGAAGGTCGGGCGAACCTCGAGGGAGTGTATACCGCGATCGCTTATAGCTTCACCGATTCCGTTATCGGCACCGTCCGCTATGGGTACGCGCATCGGATTAATAACAGCTTGGGCACGGGTGGCAGCAACCTTGATTTGCCTGTTCTCAACCCGGTCAACCAATACCACCTCCTGCAGCTTGACGTGACCTGGAGGTTTTGAAGCGCTGCGCATGGAAAAATCGCCGCAAACGGCAACGGCCACGAACCAAAACGTAACCAAGATCATGAAGAAATTGAACCTGGCACTCGTCGGGGCTTGCGTGCTGGTGGCGCAAACCAGCGGATGGGCGCAAATGCTGATCAATGGGGCGGGTGCGACGTTTCCCTCCCCGATTTACTCGAAGTGGTTTGATGAATATGCCAGGATCGATCCGTCGGTCCGGTTCAATTACCAATCGATTGGCTCGGGTGGCGGTCAGAAGCAAATCATGGCTCAAACGGTGGATTTTGGCGCTTCCGACGGACCGATGAGCGACGAGAATCTGGCCAAAGCTCCCGGCAAACTTCTGCACATCCCAACGGTCGCCGGCGCCGTGGTGGTAACTTACAACCTGCCCGGAGCCCCCACGCTCAAGCTTGACGGCTCCACCATCGCGGACATCTTCCAGGGCAAAATCACGAGCTGGAATGACCGTCGCCTCGGGGCACTGAATCCGGGTCTGGCGCTGCCCAACACTGACCTGGTGGTCGTACACCGTTCAGACGGCAGCGGCACGAGCTATATTTTCTCGGATTACCTCAGCAACGTCAGCAAGGATTGGGAAACTCGCGTCGGGCGCAATACCTCGGTCAAGTGGCCGACGGGACTGGGCGCCAAAGGCAACGAAGGCGTCGCGGGCCAGGTGAAGCAGATGCCTGGAACGATCGGGTACGTCGAACTGGCGTATGCCCATCAGAACAAACTCCCTTCAGCGGCGATCAAGAATTCGGCAGGAAATTTCATCACCCCTTCACTAGAATCGATCACCGAGGCCCTCGCCACGGCGAAGATTCCCGACGACTTCCGCTTTTCCATGGTGAACCCACCCGGCGAGAAGGCCTATCCGATTGCCGGGGCGACCTGGCTATTGGTTTACCAACAGCAACAGGACCCCGAAAAAGGCAAAAAGCTTGTAGGTTTTCTTGAGTGGGCTGTGACCAAAGGGGAGGCGATGGGCTCGGCCCTCGACTACGCCACGCTGCCCTCACAGCTTCAAGCCAGGGTCTTGGAGCGAATCAAGACGATCAAATATTGAAAAATTTCGGCGCAGGCCAAACCATCACTTCCATGCCGCGAAGAGCGAGCTTCCTCTCGATCTTCGTCCGTTTTGGTGGAGAGCTAAAAGCTGCTCGCCCGTGCCGCCGCTGGCAGGGTGAGGGCAGCAACGGTTGTATTTTATCGCGTTACCATGAACACCGCCGCTGAAAAACGGGTCCAGGCCCGACCCGGGGTTGTTTTTCCCCGGGCGATCGGGGACCGGCTGTTCAAGTGGGTGACGCTGCTGATGGCCTTGTCTGTGGTTTTACTGATCGTGCTTATCGGCTATGAGCTGGCTCACGGCTCAGCCCTGGCGCTCAGGAAATTTGGGTGGCGCTTCCTCACCACCTCCGACTGGGACCCCGTCAACGAACAGTTCGGCGCGCTGCCGTTTATCTTTGGAACCTTGGTTTCTTCGGCGATTGCGCTTTTGATCGCCGCCCCGCTAAGTATCGCCACGGCCGTGTTCCTGACGGAAATCGCGCCATATTGGCTGCGGCAGATTCTCACAATCTTTATCGAACTGCTTGCCGCGGTGCCTAGCGTTATCCTTGGGTTGTGGGGCATTTTCGTCATGGTGCCCTGGTTGCGTGAACATTTGTTTCCCTGGCTGCGCGGATCATTGGGATTCTTGCCTCTTTTCAAGGGTCCGATCTACGGGGTGAGCATGCTGGCGGGTGGCATTATCATCGCGATCATGATCTTGCCCATTGTCACTTCTGTTTCGCGTGAAATCCTGCGCTCGGTTCCCGGTTTGCAACGCGAAGCCGCTTACGCCCTGGGCGCCACCCGCTGGGAGGTCACGCGCATTGCCGTTTTGAGCTATGCAAAAAAAGGCCTGTTCGGCGCGATCATCCTCGGCCTCGGCCGTGCATTGGGGGAGACCATGGCCGTTACTATGGTCATCGGCAACACTCCTCAGATCGCCGCTTCCATGTTTGCGCCAGGCTATACTCTGGCCAGCGTGGTGGCCAACGAATTTACCGAGGCGACAAGCGACATCTATCTCAATGCCTTGTTCGAGATTGGTCTGGTCCTCCTTGGTTTGACCGTGCTGGTCAACGCCCTGGCGCAACTCCTGCTCCTAACCTTCTCCGGTCCCAGGGCTCAAGCCTAGCGTGGCCATGGAAAGCTTCCACCACCGCTGGCGCAAGTTTGTTAATGCACTCATGCAGGTTCTTACTTGCGCCTGCGCGCTGCTGGTCGTCGTGCCGCTCTGCCTGGTGTTTTATCATGTTCTCAAATCCGGTTTGGGCTCGGTCAATTGGGCGTTTTTCACCCAGCTTCCCAAACCGGTCGGGGAGAGCGGTGGCGGGATGGCCAATGCCATCGTCGGCACCTTCGAACTCCTCGGCCTGGCAGCGGTTATCGGTGTGCCCGTCGGCGTGCTGGGCGGGATTTTCCTTTCTGAATACGGTTCGCTCCGGCTGAATTGGGCCATTCGCTTTGGCGCTGACGTCCTCAACGGAGTGCCGTCGATTATCTGGGGGATGGTGGTCTATGCCATGGTCGTTCTTCCCTTGAAGAGGTTTTCCGCCTTGGCTGGCGGAATCGTCCTCGGCATGATCATGATCCCGCTGATTATGCGGACGACCGAGGAGGTGCTGCGGTTGGTCCCCAACGGTTACCGCGAAGCGGCCCTGGCTCTCGGGATCGCACAATGGCGCACGATTCTGCAAATCGTTGTTCGAACAGCGCTTAAAGGAATTGTGACCGGCGTTCTGCTCGCCTTGGCGCGCGTTGCTGGGGAGACCGCCCCGCTGCTCTTTACGGCGTTCGGAAACCGCTTTTGGAACCACCACCTGTCCGACCCGATTGCCGCTCTCCCTCTCCAGATATTTAACTACGCCATCTCTCCTTACGAAGACTGGCATCGACAAGCCTGGGCCGGGGCCCTGATTCTGCTCCTGTTCGTCGCTGTCGTCAACGTCGGCGTGCGGGTCCTGACGCGGGACAAGTTCTCCCCGCGCAGGTAGTTACCTGATCATGACTGAGCAAGAAAAAATCAGCCCCCCGGCATCCGGCTTGTTTCCCACACCCGCGACGGCTCCGGAAAAGGCTCCCGGCGAACCGGAGCCACCCTCGCCGGCTATCAGCGTGCGCGAGTTGTCCGTTTTTTTCGGCCAAAACCAGGTTCTCAAGCGGATAAACCTTGATGTCTCGCCCCGTGCGGTCACCGCCATTATCGGCCCAAGCGGCTGCGGCAAGTCAACGTTCTTGCGCACGATGAACCGGATGCATGACTTGGTCCCCGCCTCTCGAGTCGAAGGCCAAATCCGCCTGTTCGGTCAGGACATACACGGCGCCGGCGTCGAGCCGGTCCAGGTCCGTCGCCGAGTGGGAATGGTTTTTCAAAAATCCAACCCGTTTCCCACGATGTCCATTGCCGAGAATGTAACCGTGGGGCTGCGGCTCAATGGCCTGCGCAAGCGATCGGTTCTGGCTGAACGGATGGAACAGGCGCTGGGAATGGCTGCCCTCTGGGAAGAGGTTAAGGATCGGCTTGACGCTCCGGCCATCAGCCTGTCGGGGGGGCAGCAGCAGCGCCTCTGCATCGCTCGCGCGCTGGCGGTTCAGCCCGAAGTCCTCCTGATGGACGAACCGGCCTCCGCTCTGGATCCCCTGG
>JANXQE010000726.1 GCA_025356925.1 Limisphaerales bacterium
GGCCTTCGGGTTTCGGATTTAGACGTTCATTGAGCTTTCCCACAGCGGCGAGCTCACCACCGCGCCCCAGGGCCAGTTTCGCGCTCTAACGATTCAAAATACGCTCGATGAATCCTTGCGGTCATTGGTGACCGGCGCAACGGGTGACCATCGAGCGAGGCCCCCTCCACGACCCCCGCCGAGCTTAAGGAAAGGAACACTCCGTCAGCCTCCGCCAACCGGCTGCCGGTGATATTACGCTCCTGCGCCTCGAACCCCGCCGCGCGGCAAAGCTCCAAAACGGCTAAGCGAGTGACCCCAGCCAAAATCCCGCTCGCGAGCGGGGGTGTGTAAACTGTTCCCTGCTCTACCCAAAACAGGTTGCTTGTCGCTCCTTCGACCACAAAACCCTCCGTGTTGAGCAGCAATGCTTCCCCTGCCCCAGCTTCTTCAGCCTGGGCTCGGGCGAGGACTTGAGGGAGTTTGTTGCAGGTCTTGAACTGAGCCAAAGGTTCGTTCGCTGGAAGCCTGAATGAGGCGGTCTTGAGCTGCCAGCTTTGCAAGGCAGGCGGGTCCGAGCGCGTCAGTGAGTGGAGGGTCATCACCAGAACCGGCGCGTTAGCGCCTCGTGGCGAATAACCGCGTGATCCGATCCCGCGCGAAAGGCTAAGTCGAAGCAGCCCATTCGGCATCGCGTTTTCGGAGACCAACCGCTCGGCAAATCCCCTCAAAGCGACCGGTGGAAACGGCACAGCAATCCCGAGAAACGCCGCCCCGCGTTCCAGGCGCTCCAGGTGTTGGCTCCAGCGGAAGGGAACGCCGCTCGAAACGAGCATGGTCTCGAACAGACCGTCGCCATACAGAAACGAGCGATCGAAAATCGAGACGACCGCCTGCTCTTCAGGAACGAATTTGCCGTTGAGAAACACGATCATATGGTCGCGAGGACAATCCCAGAGCTTCAATGAAGCCGCGCGCCTTGGCGATGGTTTCGAGATACTCGGCATCCGGAATGGAATCGGCCACAATTCCGGCGCCTACCTGGAAGTGCGCGACTCCATCCTTGAGCAGAGCGGTTCGGATGATCATCGAGAGCTGGCTTTCGCGGTTAAAGCCGAGATACCCCAAAGCCCCGGTATACGGTCCCCGGCAAACGGGCTCCAGTTCATCGATGATTTGCATCGCGCGAATCTTGGGAGCCCCGGTGATACTGCCTCCGGGAAAACAGGCAGCCAGAGCGCTTAAGTGAGTCACGCCATGCCGCAGAGAGCCTTCGACCGTCGAAACCAGGTGCTGCACCTGGGGATATCGCTCCAGGCGAGCCAGCTCGGGCACGTGGATCGAGCCAAACTCACAAACCCGCCCCAGATCATTGCGCAACAGGTCCGTAATCATTACCAACTCGGCCATTTCCTTTTCGCTGGTTTGGAGCTGATAGCTCAACTGGGCATCCCGCGTGGGGTCAGCCGACCGCGGACGCGTCCCCTTGATGGGCCGGGTCTGAATCTGGGAACCACTCAAGCGAAGAAACAGCTCAGGCGAAGACGAAGCCAGTTGGAATTCCCCGGCGTCGAGATAGGCGGAGAATGGGGCGGGCGAGACATCGCTCAGAGCCTGGAATAGCCGCCAACCTGACCCCGGAAAAGGCGCCGAAAGCCGCTGCGAAAGGTTAACCTGGTAGATATCGCCGGAGTGGATATAATCTTGCGCGCGCGCGACGCGGGCCAGGAAATCAGCACGGGTGGTGTTGGAAAACACTGCGCTGGTTTGCTCCGGGTCTTCAACCAACGACCCGAGCAACGGGTTGGAGTGGAATGCCCCGAGTTCGGCGGAGTCCGACCCCGGCACGTGCTCGGAATCCGCGGGCGCGCACGAATTGGACTTCTGGTCGGCTAAATGTTCCAGCCAAAAATCGGATTGCTCCCGGGCACGCGCCGGGCTGCGCGATCCGTCCCGGTCAAGGCCGGTGGCGAGAATCCAGGTCGTGCCAAGGTGATGGTCAAACACCACCAGGCTGTCATAAAAGCCGACGTGACATTCGGGCAATTCCAGGTCGTTGAGCGCGCGCCGCGGCAGCCGTGGCTCGACGAAGTTCTTGAGATCATAGCCCCAATACCCGAAGCAACCACCGAGAGGAAACGGCAAGTCCATCTCATCACGTAGTTCATAACTTGCCATCAAGCCATCCAATACCCGCCAGGGATCGCCAAATCTCTGATCACTGCCTCCCTCCCAGCGCAACTCACAGCGGGAGCCCCTCGAACGGAGCGTGAGGAACGGCCGCGCGGCAACCATCGAATAGCGAGCTTGCGACGTGCCCAGCAAGGAACTGCGCAGCAGCACAATGCCGCGCTCGCCCTTCAGACGCTCGACCAGCGACTCCGGGCTGTGCGAGTGAGCAATTTCCGAGATCAGAGCGCGCATAATAACCGGCTCAGGTGGCGGCCCGATTTCAAGGGACTCACGAGTGCGAGATTCAACCGTTCCGGCCGGAAAAAGTCGCGCGCAACCGAGCGAATTTCGGAGGCGGTGACCTGAGCGAGACGATGTTGGATTCGATGGGGAGGCAAAATGCTTCCGTAACCCAGCAATTGCTCACCGACCCAATTCATCTGGTTGTCCGTGCTCTCCTGCCCCAAATCGATTTGGCCGTTGACGTACTCGCGAGCCCGGCGCAATTCGGCGGTGCTGGGCGAGGCTTGCACCAGGCGGCGCAGTTCGCGAACGATTAGCCCCAGGGTCTTAACCAGGTTGTCCGGATCCAGGCCCGCGGAGATCACGAGGTCGCCGGCGTCTTCAAAGAAACTCGGCGTGCTATAGATTGAGTAGGCCAGGCCGCGGTCTTCGCGAATGACTTGAAAAAGACGCGAGCTCATGTTTTCGCCCAGAATAGTATTCATCAGGCGTAATGCATACCGGCGCTCATCATGTCGGGAGCAGGTGCGAATCCCCAGCGCGATCTGGCACTGCTCTGTTTTCTTGCTGAACAACGAAATCCGGGGGGATGGCTGGTCCACTCCGACGGGAGTGAAGACGGAACGCTGGCCGGGTGTGAGATGGCGAGCGTATTGTTTGATAGCCTGGAGGGCATGCCGATGCTTGATGTTGCCCGCGGCGACTACCAAGGTGCTGCCGCTCACATAATTGTTGCGCAGATAATCCAACAGATCGCGCCGGCCCATCGCGTCCAGGGTTTCGGTTGTTCCGGTTATCGGACGACCGAGCGGTTGGTCAGGCCAGAGCGTGGTGTTGAGCAGTTCCTGGACCTGATGCTGGGGCTCGTCCAGGTACATAGCGATCTCTTCCTTGATCACTTCACGTTCTTTGGCGATTTCGATCGAGGCGAACCGCGAGTCCAGCAGCATGTCCAGCAACACGTCCAACAGTTCATCAAACCGATCATGACCGGCTCGCGCGTGGAAGCAGGTGCTCTCCTCGCTCGTAAACGCATTCAGGTACCCGCCGACCCCTTCAACCGCTTGCGAGATTTCCTTGGCCGACCGCTTCCTGGTGCCTTTAAACAAAAGGTGTTCGATGAAATGGCAGACCCCGTTAAGCCGGGCGGGTTCGTAGCGCGACCCCACTCCCACCCAAACCCCGACGCTGACGCCGACCATATGCGGCATCTCTGCCGTGGCGACCCTCAGCCCATTTCGCAGACGCGTGACCCGGTACACGATGGCTAGGCGAAGGCTTTCGGCATGATCTCCGGAGGACCAACCCGGCGCTCGTACTCGAGGATCACGTCGATGACCTCTTGCGGGTCGTCAGTCAATTTGAACAGGTCCAAATCCCCTGGGCTGATGAATTGGGAGCCTTCGAGCCGTTCTTTCATCCAGCGGATCAGGCCTTTCCAATGGTCTTTCCCAAATAGGATCAAAGGGAATTCCGGGATGCGCTGCGTTTGCACCAGGGTAAGCACTTCAAAAAGCTCATCGAGTGTGCCAAAGCCCCCGGGCATGAAAACGAATCCGATGCTGTATTTGACGAAACAGACCTTGCGTGAAAAGAAATAATGAAAATTGATGGGGATGTTGGCAAAACGGTTCCCCTTTTGTTCGTTGGGCAACTGGATGTTTAATCCAACCGATTTGCCTTTGACTGCAGACGCGCCACGATTCGCGGCCTCCATGATCCCGGGCCCACCCCCGGTGATGATCGCCAGCTTATTCCTGGCCAGGCCCTTGGCCAACTCGACCGCGGATTGGTAATAAGGATTGCCGAGCCGCATTCTGGCGGAACCAAAAACCGTGACCCCAGGGCCGACTTGTGACATTGCTTCGAACGAATCCACAAACTCTGCCATGATCCGAAAGATGCGCCAGGGATCCTCTTTGATAAAGGTAACGTGCGTGTCGCTGTTCATCTGGCTCGAAGGTTAGCACGTACCCCCTCAGACACAAGGGCTGGCTCCCCTGGGAACTCTGGGGTCTCGTCACATGGCACTGGGGTTCTGGGGTATCCCGCAGAGATGGCTCAGTTGAGTTTTAGGCCGTCTTTGCTTGCCTGGCTTTCCTCCCTCCCCTACGCTTGCGTCAAGCAACCTATGAACGCTTCCATTCGCTTTCGCCTCTTCGTCATGATGATTTTGGAGTTTTTCATCTGGGGCTGCTGGTTGCCGTTGATCTATGGCTATCTGCCGAGTCTCAAGTTTTCCGCGGTAGAACAAGCCTGGGTCCTCAACGCCTTCCCGATTGCGGCCATTGTGGGCATGTTCTTTAGCAACCAATATGCCGATCGCCATTTTGCTGCCGAAAAATTCCTCGCCTTCAGTCATTTAGTTGGCGGCCTGGCGATTTTTGCGTTGGCCTTCACCACCTCTTTTTGGCCGTTCTTTGGCCTGATGCTGGTCCACTGCTTGCTCTACGTGCCCACGAATTCGATCGCGAACTCCATTGCGTTCGCCAATATCAAAGACCCGCAAAAAGAGTTCGGCCTGATTCGCGTCGGTGGAACGATCGGTTGGATCCTCGCCGCGTGGCCGTTCACGTTCATCCTGGTGGATTGGGACAAAGTTCACGCCGCCAACCCGCAAGGTCTGAAAAGTTGGCTGGGGACCGTGCTCGGTTCCGGTCTCACCGGCGAGGCTCTTCAACGAGGGACACGTTGGACGTTCATCGTCGCCGGGATCGCCTCACTTGTCCTGGCCGCCTACAGCCTCACGCTTCCACATACCCCGCCGAAAAAGATCGAAAAAGGCGCAGACCGTTTTGCCTGGCTCGAAGCGGTTAAGTTGCTCAAACAGCCATTCGTTCTCGTGCTCTGGCTGGTAACGTTCATCGATGCCTTCGTCCTCTACAGCTATTTCAATTGGACGGGGACCTTCCTGGGAACCAGCCCGGAAGCCGGCGGAGTCGGGATTCCTGGCAACTGGATCATGCCAGTGATGAGCCTCGGCCAAATCGCCGAGATGCTCACGATGTTTATCCTCGGCGCGACGCTCAAACGGCTCGGTTGGCGCTGGACCATGGTCATCGGCATCCTCGGCCACGCCGCGCGCTTTGCCATTTATGCGTTTTACCCACAGGCCACACCCGTAGTCGTGATCCAATTGGTGCACGGGATCTGCTACGCCTTTTTCTTCGCCACCGTGTACATTTTCGCCGATGAGTATTTCCCCAAAGATGTTCGCGCCAGCGCCCAGGGATTGTTCAACATGATGGTCCTGGGCATCGGGGCGCTGGTCGCCAACTCAGTCTGTCCTTACCTGATGCAACAAGTCTTCGCGCATGGCGGGGTTACCGATTTCCGCACGTTGTTCCTCGTGCCGATGTTCGCCGCGCTGTTGGCGTCCATCGCGTTGGCGCTGTTTTTCCACCCGCCAGCGAGGAAGGAGATCGGACAAACTGCCAAAGCTGCCGTCGCCGCATAGCATCGACCGCCGTCTTGAATCCGGCTTCGCGCGATGCGCGGAGCGCCAACTTGCAATCCGTTGTCCAGGTAACGATGATTGAATGAATACGATTGAAGCCATCCTCCATCAAGTCGAGGCCCTGCCCTCTTCGCCGCAAATCCTGCCGAAGCTGCTGGGAGCACTCAAGGACCCCGACACGGATGTGAGCCTGGTCGCGGACCTGATCGCTTATGATCCCGGGTTGACGGCGCGCGTGCTCAAACTGTGCAATAGCGCCGCGCTGGGAGGTGCCAACCCGGTGGCTGATATCCCTGAGGCGGTCAATCGTGTGGGCATGGATTCCGTTTACCGAATCGTGGCCGCGGCCACCGGACGGGCCGCCTTGCAGCCGCGCCGACCTGTCCCCGGGCTGGAGCCAGAGGTACTGTGGAAACATTCTGTCACCGCCGCCCTGGCAGCCCAGATCATGGCCGAGGATCAGCGCGATGATGTTAGCGCCGTCTTCACCCTCGGCTTGCTCCACGACGCCGGAATGATCGTTATGGGCGAGGCCTTTCCGGAACGCTACGGGCGTTTGCTCGCGAGCAGCGCCGATGCGCCCGCAGGGCTCGCAGAACAGGAACGCGCGGAATTCGCGATCGACCACGCTGAGGCCGGCGGACGCCTCCTCGGCCACTGGAAATTCCCGTCCGCCCTCACCGCGGCGATTGTTTTCCAAAACTCTCCCAAGGCAGCGGGCCCGGACATGCGCTTCGCCGCCTACGTCCATCTGGCGGATATCCTGGCCAATTTGCTGGTGCAGCCCTCACCGGGGTTGAACGACCGCGCGCCGGCGACCTCCGATGCTCTGGATATCCTGGGTCTGACTGATGAATCACTCGCGGGCTACCGCGAAAGGACGCTGGAG
>JANXQE010000778.1 GCA_025356925.1 Limisphaerales bacterium
GCCGGCGGCGGCGCGGTCCAGCTTCGGGAGCACCCACATGTCCTGGTAGAGGAGAAACTTGCAGTCATAAAGCGCGTTGAGGTCCAGGTCCCTGGTCGAGAAGGTGAGGTTGCACCCGGGCGTGTGGATGAAGGACCGCTCACCTCCAGGATGCAGGCCGACGAAGGTAAACGGCGTCGCCTCCTTGGAGGACTTGCGGATCTGACCCACCTCGACCCCGCTTTTTTCCAATTCCTGGAGCAGAAAACGTCCGGTGATGTCAGCTCCCACTTTGGAAAAAATGGCCACGGAAAGGCCCAACTGCCCGAGGGCGGCTCCCGTATTGGCCGCCCCGCCACCGGCCTGGAACTTGATCGACCGTGTGTTAACCTGGGTTTTGAGCCGTGGGACCGGGTATTGTGACAGCGGACCGCTCAGGGCATCCACCACCAACACTCCGATGCAATGCACCGTGGCCATCTTTGTGCCTTTATGTCGGTCGGGACGGTCAGGGGGTCATGCGCCGCTGGCGTCCGACTATTTACGTTGCTGCAAATCAAAAAAGGCCGCTGTTTGCTCCCTCGCCGCACGCAAGGATACCGGTCGTTCACCCCGCTTTTCCGGCCGCGCCGGATAAGGTGATCCACTTGGCCACAACCTCAGCCATGCCTTTTCTGGCTGCGCCGAGCGTAGTCGGCAACCAACCGATCTTGCCATTGGCATGCTCTCGGGCGTAGGAGTCCCGGAACGCCTTGCATAGCTCGCTCGCGACGTTGATTTTGGCCATGCCCAGGCTAACGGCTCGCTTGATGTATTCGGGCTGAGTCCCCGAACCTCCGTGCAATACAAGCGGCACCTGGACCGTCTTCCGGATCTTTTCCAAACGATCAAAATCGAAGACCGGGAGTTTGGTGTAAATACCGTGCGCATTGCCGATCGAGACAGCTAGCGCATCCACCCCAGTCAGTTCCGCGTACCGGGCAGCGTCGGACGGCTCGGTGAGCGTCGAGGTCTCGCCGCCTTCCACGGTTACGTCGTCCACCTTGCCCACCGAACCAATCTCGCCTTCCACGGTAACGCCTTTTGGTCGCGCCAGGGAGACCACCGCTTTGAGAGCCGCAACGTTTTCCGCGAATGGGCGTGTCGAGTAATCGAGCATCACGGAAGTGTACCCCGCCTGGATGCAGGCTTCGACCAAAGCAATGGAATCGCCGTGGTCCAAGTGAAGAGCGGCCGGGACCTGGTATTTCTCGAGCAAAGTCTTTGCAATCCGCCCCAAGGTATCGGGTGAGTTCAGCGCGAACTCCCCGGGGCCGCTCATGAGAATCACCGGGGCCTTCAGGTCAGTGGCGACTTGGAGGATGGTCTCAGTGACTTCGGCGTTCCAGGCACAGAAAGAAGGCACGGCGTATTGGCCCTTCCATGCGGGCACCAACAAATCGCGCATCGGTGAGAGTTTCATGTCTTTGTCCGTTCCTGGCAAAGGCGGGGCGAAGTTGGGTTCGGAAGCACAGCGAGAGTGATTAGCGAATCCGCCCGAAACGCGCAACCCCAAATCCGAAAAGGATGACGTAATCCGGCTGTCATTAAACGAACCGGTTCCCCCTGTCTGATGGCCTCCGGAATTGATACCCAAGGTCTTGCATTGAGAAGGGCGGAGAACTCGCTCGGCCACCCGCCGTCGCTGAACCACAGTTCGCCAGGCTAGCTCCGCTCGTGCACTTGGCAGCGGTGCCGGTCATCGACTGGAGCCGGACACAGGCGCTCGGTAATAGAGATAACGCGGAAGTTAGGTGGAGCGCACAAACGGTAATGAAATGCAAAAAAAGCTGCGAACGGAACGCATGCACGCCGGGTAGGTGGACCCGCCGGGTTGGGCAATTCCCACCGCCAAAATCGCGCCGTGCTTGGCGCACCGTCCGAGCGTAGCTCCAGAGGAGCGCAATGTTTATAGACATCCGGACTCCCCAAACCTTGGTCAAGCCCCGTAGGGGCGTAACTCCCCTCGCATGGCTTTATCCCGCCCTTCCGGGGCTCAGAATGATCAATAGGGTTGACATGTGCGACAAACAGCGCGCTCCTCCGGAGTTGGCCGCCAGCGCACCCGCCCAACGTTCGGCTCACTGGCTGCGCGCCAGTGGCCACCAACATGTAATCTTAACGTCATCGCGCAGCTTAGTGCAGGCCGTAGTTAGGCGTCCTCTGCATGGGCGTCTACTCCGCAGCCATCCCGATTGTCCTCAGCCACACCTCCACTAGCTGAGGCCAATCCTTGACCGGAAACTTCGTGGGTCGCAGCCCAAACGCGTGCCCGCCTTGCGCATACAAATGCATCTCCACGGGAACCCCAGCGCTCTTAAGCGCCGCGTAGTAAACCAGGGAATGGTTTACATTGTCCACGTGGTCGTCTTCCGCTTGTACCAGGAATGTCGGTGGCGTATTTCTGGTGACAGGAACATTCGGATTCAACACGAAGCCCTTATCTTCATTCCACAGATGTCCCGGATAACAAGCTATCGCAAAATCCGGGCGGCAGCTTTCTTTGTCCGCCGCATCTGCCGCCGGATACGAGCGCTTGTCAAAATGCGTGCTTACGGCGGCCACCATGTGTCCCCCTGCCGAAAACCCGATCACTCCAATCTTATGCGGATCAACATGCCACTCGGCGGCGTGAAAGCGCAGCAGCCCTACCGTCCTCTGCGCATCTTCCAACGCCAGCGGTGACTCCCCATACGGCCCTGCTTTCTTGAGTGGCACGCGATACTTCAAGAGCACAGCGGTAATGCCTCTGGACGTTAGCCAATCACAAATTTCCGTGCCTTCCAAATCGATGGCTAGACAATTGTAGCCTCCGCCGGGAAACACGACGAGCCCAACGCCGGTGTTTTTGCCCTTTGGCGAATAGACCGTCATCGTGGGTAGCGAGACGTTGCATGCCGCAATCCAGGACACGCCGCCAGGCGACAATACGTTCGTAACGTACTCCGGCCCCCGGACGGGCTGGGCGTGCGTATCGGGAGCGGCCAATGGCCAGATCGGCAATTGCGTGTGTCCTGGCGATGGGTGCCAGACATTCGTCTGCGCACTTAGACTGCCACAGGCAAAAACGATGCAGGTAACGAACCATGTCTTTACGGTCATTCTTTTCATGGCGCTTGCTGATGCCTAACGCAGAGTGCAGCCGCGCCGGGCCGATGGTGCAGAAATACCAGCATGGCGGTCTCCCGACGTCGGCTGCCACGACGGGTGTGCGCCTGACCTGGGCGTGAACTGATGGGGTGAAAGTCCCCTGTGCGGGAATGCAGTCAAGCTGGCCCTCATAACGGGGGACAGTTTGGCCCAAAGCACTAGACCGAAGCAACTGCGGAGTCGCGAGGCTCCGTGGGAAGGAAGCCACCGGTCAAAGCTGATGAGCCGACGAACAGAAAGACCATATAAGGTTGACGGAGCGGGCGAGCTGGCACGACACAG
>JANXQE010000800.1 GCA_025356925.1 Limisphaerales bacterium
TATCGTCCGGGCCTGTGTGTTCGCGGATGATGGAAGCCATTTGCCGGGGAAACGAATCGTAATCGACCGCGATTTTCATTGTGAGAATGCCGTCGAGAGCTGAGCCCACAAGGGCGAGGCCCGCTAGGCCGATGAATGCGGGCTTCCAGACCGCCGTGTGAGTCCATAACTCTTCGCATTTGGAAAGGGTGGCCCCGCACAGAAGCGCGACAGCGGGGCAGCACATCAGGTAATAGTGCCAATGGATTAGGACCACGTGGGTAAAAGTCAGAGTAACCAGCAAGGTTCCCAGCAACCAGAATTTCGCCAACAGGTTTTCGCGACGGACCAAGCCTGCAATCAAAAGAGGGCTCAGCGCCAGGGTGCCGAGTGTCGCGTGAAGAAATCGCCAGCCTCCCTTGATCCAGGGCCCAGGACTCAGACGGTAGTGCAGGTCTCCAAACCACCAGTACACAATGGACGGGCTGTGCGACAATCTCAGTTCCATGTAGGGGAACTCGGCTTGGGCCGAAAGCCGATCTGTATAATGCGTCCAGGCCGCCAGAACCCCCGCCGCCACAAACCCGACGCTGGCGAGCAAAATCCAGGACCGCCATTGCCAGCCTGCTGCGATCATTAAGACAAAAAGCGTGTACAGCCCTGCGGCCATGAACAACGGCGCCTTCGAAACGGCCGCGAGGGCTGCAAAAATGGCGCTGGGGATCCACCAACGGAGTTCTCCGGTGCGGATCAGCTTGTCGGCAAAGAACACAAACCAAATTGTCACCGCGAGGCAAAAGCCGTCGGTGGTCGCTTCACCGGCCATGACAATGATCAAAGGCTCCGCCAAAAAGAACACCAGGGACCACCAGGCGGCTCTTTCGCCGCCGATGCTCTTGGCAATCTGAAAAAAAGGCCACAGGCAGGTGCAAAACAGTAGCAAAGAAACCAGGTTGGCCCACCCATACCACGTCGAGTGCGTCACTTTAAACACCAACCCCGCGGCGGCCTGCCACAGAGGAAACTCCAGAGCCGTCGGAGCGCCATTGGCATTAAAACCAACTATTACAGGGCGAAGGAGGTCGATTGGGCCTTGGGCGTATTGCAAAGCGGCGCCCAGATGGCTGGCCCTGAAAATGGATCTGCCCGCCAAAGCACTTCCCAAATGGAAAACGACAATCAATCCCCAGAGCGCCAGGACCAGGGCCAACAACGGCGGGTGTGAAGTCTCTTTGGACTGCAGGCGGTCCTCGCGGGTTCTAGACGGCGTGAGCATACATCCGCTGCAGATCTCTCATGGTAAGGTAAAAATGCACTTGTTCGAGGTGTAGTTGCCGCGCAGTCCTTCTTCGCGGAGATTTGTGCATAATGACCATAGTCGCCAACTACAAGCTTTCCTGTCAAGAAGCACCAGTTTCAGGTCCCATTAAAAGTGTCGGTCGCGAACCGTTCAACTGAATCGCAGCGTCGCCCGATAAACTTCAAGCACTTCCCTGGCGCATTTGTTCCATGAAAACTTGGCTGCTTGCGCCAATCCTCTCTCAATCAACTCGTTGCGCAGGGCGGCCTCGCGACTGACTTGCCCCATGGCGTTGAGGTAGGCCTCAGGCATCATGTCCGTGAAAAGCGCAGCGGTCCCCCCCACTTCGGGCAAACTGGCCACCGGCGAGCAAACCACTGGACATCCCAAAGCCATGGCCTCCACCACCGGGAAACCGAAACCCTCATACTTGCTCGGAAAAACCAGGCCGGTCGCGTGCCGGTAAAGATAAACCAGAACCTCGTCGGGCAGCCGCCCCAAATAGTGCCAGTCTTTCGGGGGTGAGCCTTCGTGCCCGACACCTTCCCACCGTGCGCCAACGATCAGCAAAGGGGGAAGGAGTTGATTCTTGGTCTCGGCCAAGGCATAGACCGCTTTAAGCAGAGCGAGGTTTTTCCCAGGCTCCAAGGAACCGACGAACAGGAAGTATTCATTCGGGAGTGTGACACCAGGTTTCGCTTCGGGCGGCGCTGGCTCGCTCGGATGAAACTCGCAGCCGTTGTGAACCACGGTGAACTTGGAGGCCGGCAAGTTCAGCAGCGCCATCGCCTCTTCGGCGGTAAAGCGGCTGATGCAGATCACTTGGTCGGCACGCCGCACCTTCCTTAGCCGTCGGCGGGCCGAAGCGCCCTGCCAGGAGCGAAAGCGTTCGGGATGCCTCAGAATGGCGAGGTCGTGCAACGTGACGACTTCTCTCACACCTCGTGGCCGAGTGATCAGCGGTCCCGCGGTGGAATGGAGCACCGCCACGTTGTGCTTGCGAAGCTGGAGGGGGGCATTGAACCTCGCCCAGATCAGCTCCCGATACACGGTCTTGAGAGCACGTTCCGGCTGCCGGTACAGAAAATTCTCCACTTCCCACGCGACCGCCTTCAACTCCACATCCGGCGGCGCCACGCGCTTTAGTCCGGTGAGCAGGCCGCGGATGTACCTCGCCACCCCGGCCTGGGTGGTGTAAAGGCCATTGGTATCAATGCCGATGATGGGCATTCTTACGACTTTCCGAAGACATAGAAAAAGCCCTCGGTAGTCGCACCCGCCGATGTGTCGGGCTCACGGTGGATCAGCTTAAGACCCGCGGCTGCCGCCGATGCTTCGACCACCGCGCTCGGGGTAAAGTAAACTTCAAACGCCACCGAACTTCCATGCCGCCACCGCCGGTAAAGCCGATCCAGTCCAAACGGAAGGGATTCGATTAAAGACTTCCTGAATCTGGCCATCCAATCGGCCTGAAATGTCCGGCTTGGCAACTGGAATGCAACAACCCCGCCCGGCTGCCAAATCCGGCTGAAATCAGCAATATAGCCAGCCGCCAGCGGCCACGGCATATGTTGCAGGCAAACGAAAGAGAAAACCAAATCGAATTCACCTTCTTTAAAAACCCGCAGGTCATCGCTCTGATTGAGGATAAAATTGATATGTTCCCTTCCGGCCAAATTGTTATTGGCGATTTGCAGCATGCCAGCGGAAATGTCCACACCGGTAACTCGTTTCGCTCGCTTGCCCCAGGCGAAGGTCAAACGGCCGACGCCACAGTCAAAGTCCAAAACATGCGAGAATATGCCAGAGGTAGGCACGCGTTTGGCAATCAATTCATGATAGCGGGCAACGGCCTGCTCCCCTGTTTCCATGAACTCTCCCAGGTCCCAACGCCCGCCTCGTTTGTCGGGATGGGTATAGACGGCCCACAGAGGATCCTCTTTCCCCAGTACTTCCCAAGTTTCTGCCACGCGACGCAAATCTGATTTCATTCTGGTACCCAGGTTTCAAATTGTCGCACCAAGACCGGCCGAGCCGCAGCAGCGGGGAGACAAAGAATTGGACTTCGGCTTATATACGCTCGCCTTGCCGGGCACTTCTTCTCAAATGCCTTTAATGGACAGATGCTTACCATCCAAGGAATTCCAGATCCGGATTAACGTTGTCAACCTGGTTGGAGGTGCAATTCTTCTGTCGACTCTATTGGGGCAGGGAAGGCCACCGCAGCCTTTTGCCGCACGCCGCCATTCAGTGAAAGACTCATACCGATCACGCCAGTAAAAAGCAGCAAATCGAGGTCGAATTCGCCATAAAAAGTCAAATAAAAGAGCAGTCGACCGATGAAATATGAGAGCAAAAACGTATTGATGAGCCGGAATTCGGGAGGGCTGTACCGGTAATTGCGGTAAAGCACGCGCAATGAGGCCGCGCAAAACGCCAAGAAAGCCAACAGCCCCCAGATTCCAAATGGAATGATCAAGGTCAGGATGCCTTGGTGATAGTCGCTGCTAATGATAGACGCATCATAACTGCGGAAGATGCCTCGTTCGACGCCCAGCGTGGTCAGAAAGAAATCCGTCCCGTCGAAATTATACCCTTTACCCATCAGCAAATAGCGGGGCACGACGGGGAGCGTCACACGCCACATCTCCAGCCGCCAATCCAACGTGCCCGCCGCATCGCGCTCGATCGCCGCGTCAATCCGCACCGGAAGAAAGCTGATGCTGCGTTGCACTGCCCCCGGCAGTTTATCAGCAAATGCAAAAAGCAGCGCGGCGCCAAGAACCCCGGCCAAGGAGGACCACACAGCCACCCGGCTGCGAAACAGGCCTTCGAAGTAGAACTGGACCAGGAATACAAGCCCAAACAGAATCAAAAAGGATCGGAACCCCCCCAGCAGACCGAGTGCGAACATTGCGGCGAATGTGATGAATCTCCAAGGCCGATGCAAATCAAGGATGCCGCGGATGCCAAACCGCAGCATCATGAACCAACAGACCGCTTCCGACATGAACGTCGCTCCGACGAACCGCTGGAGATCCATCGAGAACACGGTCGATTCGGTTGCTACGATTGAAGTCTTGCCAAACAGGACGAGCAGGGATTGCAGCCCCGGTCCGGCAAGAGTGATCAGGACCGGGAGCACCGAAGTCACGCCCGAAAGAAAAAACAGCGCAGCCATCAGCTTGGCCCGATGAGGCGCTATCGACTGACTGACAAATGCAA
>JANXQE010000802.1 GCA_025356925.1 Limisphaerales bacterium
TCGTCCTCGAGCTCGGCGGAGAGATCCTGCTCACTTGCAAAAGCTCGCGGGCAGAGCCGATCACAGTCGAGGGGTGGACATGGCAAAACAACACTTTTCAACCGTGGGGTCTGCCTGAGCTCTTACGTGACATCTGGAGGGCACCGGTGCGCGTGCCACGGTCTAAAGTGCCGCAGTTCCTGAACCAGGTCTGGCCTCGCTTGACCACTATGGGCGATCTCGAGGCAAATTTCACTCTGGACGATTTTGTCCTGGAACCCCAGCAACCGCTCTTCCTGCTCGAACTCAAAGGTGGCCTGGCACAACTCGGCGGCCTGCTCCAGTGTGCTTACGGACCGCGCGTGATGACGCTGGGCTTGACCGCATCGGACGAGGCGTTGTGGTTGCCGGACCCGGGAATGCCAACTCGTTATTCAACACGCGACCTCATCAGCGAACGGGCCGCGCTGGCCCGGCTGCAACGCTCCGGATTCTCAGGCCCGGACGAACAGGGAAAGCTGCAATTAGTTGGCGAAAACGCCGTGCTTAACTTCTTCGCGCGCGAATTCCCAAAGCTCCAGCGCGAGTGGACCGTCTCGCTCGAGGAACGCTTGCAGCGCAGTACCACCGACAAGCTCGAACGCATTGAGCCCCAGTTCCAAATCACTCCGTCTGGCGTACAATGGTTCGACCTGGGCGTGGTGTTTGCTTCCAGTAGTGGCGAGAGCTTTCAACCCGCCGAGATCCAGCGCCTGCTCTTGTCCGGCCAAAGCCACACCCGGCTGAAGAACGGAAAAATGGCGGTCATCGACACCGAGGCCGTGGAGGAATTCCAGGAAGTGCTGAGGGATTGCGCGCCGCAACAGCACGGGCAAGCCTATCGGATCAATCATCAACAAGCGGGCTTCCTGGAGTCCACGCTGGGGCAGCACGTTGGCTGGCGTATGCAAGCCCCCGCAGCCTGGCGCGAACGCGCGGCACACCAGACGGGCGAAGCTCAACTGGAATGCCCCCCGCTTGGAGACCTCGAGCCAATCCTTCGCCCCTATCAAAAGCAAGGAGTGGCCTGGCTGCACTTTTTGAGGGCAAACCAATTTGGGGGCATCCTCGCCGATGAAATGGGGCTGGGCAAAACACTCCAGGCGCTGGCGTATCTCAGGCATGTGCGGCAGACGCAGCCAAATACCCCGCCGATGCTGATCGTCTGTCCAACCAGCCTGGTGTTCAACTGGGTGGCCGAATCGCAACGATTCACACCGTCGCTAAAAGTCCTGGCGCTCCATGGGCCGGATCGGCATCTCCGTTTTCAGGAAATACCGAACAGCGACCTGGTCATCACTAGTTATGCCCTGATTCGGCGGGATGCGGATCGTTACCGCGAACTGGAGTTCGACACCGCGGTCCTGGACGAGGCGCAGCATATCAAGAACCGCCAAACGCAAAACGCGCAAGCCGTCAAAGCGGTGAGGGCTGCGAATCGAATCGTTCTCACAGGCACACCCTTGGAGAACTCGGTGCTCGATCTTTGGTCCATCTTCGATTTCCTCATGCCCGGTTATCTGGGAACAGCCCAGGACTTTCGCGAACGTTACGAATTGCCCATCGCGCGCGAGAAGGATGCGCGTGCGCAGGCGCGGCTAACCCGCCGGCTGCGGCCGTTCCTGCTGCGCCGGCTCAAGCGCGAGGTCGCTGCGGACCTGCCGCAGAAACTCGAGCAGGTGTCTTTTTGCGAGCTTTCACCCGACCAACGCAGCGTTTACCAGCAGGTCATCGAGGCGAGCCGAAAGGAGATCCTGGACGCGGTCGGCGCGCAAGGCGTCGCCAAGAGCCGGATGCTGGTCTTGACCGCCTTGTTGCGGCTGCGGCAAGTCTGCTGTGACTTGCGGCTGTTAAAGCTCGACGGCGTCAACCCCACGACCGCCTCGGGCAAGCTGGACATGTTCGGCGAGTTGCTCGAGGAAGTCATCGACGGCGGGCATCGCGTCCTGGTCTTCAGCCAGTTCGTGAGCATGCTGACCCTGCTCAAGGAACGACTCACCGCCGAGGGCATCGAGTTCTGTTACCTCGATGGTTCCACGGTAGACCGGGCCGCGGTCGTGAACCGCTTCCAGCGGACCGACACCATCCCCGTGTTCCTGATCAGTCTCAAGGCCGGCGGCGTTGGTCTCAACCTGACCGGCGCCGATACAGTCATTCATTTCGATCCCTGGTGGAATCCCGCGGTCGAGGACCAGGCCACCGACCGCGCGCACCGCATCGGCCAAACCAAGGTGGTGACCAGTTACAAGCTCATTACGCGGGACACCGTCGAGGAGAAAATCCTGACCCTGCAGAACCGCAAGCGAGAGATTATCCAGGCTACCATCGGCGGCGAAGAAGAATTTGCCGGGGCGCTTAGCTGGGAAGAAATTCAAGAGTTGTTGGCCTGAGCCGCAACTCCGTTTTGGGGCGGAACACCGGTTGACCTCGTTAAGGAGGCTGATAGATTATATGCACATCTCTTGTGGATGAACGCACAGGTCAGTCGATTGCCCAAATCTGAATTGCCGCAAAGCCCGTTGCAGGATTGCCAACGCTGTTAACCATTCGAGAACCACTCCGCCGCTTACCACCTATGTACCAGACGCCCATTGCATATTCCCATCGCGAGAGTCGCAACCAAGTGTGGGCCGGGGACGGAACCGGCCAGCGCGCGGGCCTTCTTGCCCGCAGCAACACCCGACTCGGCTCCGTCGTCCGATATGCGATGCGCGTCGCTCCATTTCCACATTGCGGCGGACAGGAATGTCCGCGCGCCGGTAGGGCAACTGGCTTATGGCTGACGTTTTGGCTGAGTTGCTGCTCGCTCTCTGCCTTCAGCCAGACGGTGTTTCTGGACTTCAACACCGTCGGCCAATACACAAACAATTTCAGTCCCTGGAACGACACGGGAGGTGTTAACGGGGGCAACTACTCATTTGCCGAAAGCACCTCAGCCGGGGTGGGAGGCAGCGGCGGGGTCAGCGTGTTTCAGAGCTCTGATACAACTGCGACGTATGCGAACGGAAGCTGGGATCTTTCGACGAATGGAGCGGCCTTTACCATTTCCACGATGATCAAAGCCAACGGCCAAGTCAGCGGAAACAAGGTTCAGTTCGGGATTCTGAACTCAAATAACAACGGGCTCAACAACAATGCCGGTGTGGCATTTGAGAGCTTCCGATTTATTCCGCAAAGCCCAACGAGCTTGTCGCTGCGCGAACAGTTCCGGACCGCGGGCGCGCTAACCGAAAACCCGCTCGGAACAATCAATACGGTGGTGGGCAACTGGTACAAGTTCGTGATCAGCTTGACCAATGTTTCAGGCGCTTCGGGCAGCTACAATGCCGACTGCGCGATCTACGATTACGGCGCCGATGGGCGGACGTCCGGCACCAACCTCGTGACTTTTCCGGCGTTGATGAATCACACGGGCCAAACCGATATCACCGTGCCGGCGATGTGGCCCGCCCTGAGGGCCTTCCAGAGCGGGGGTATCGATGCCTGGGATAACTTCCTGGTCTATACGCCCGCGAGCG
>JANXQE010000823.1 GCA_025356925.1 Limisphaerales bacterium
AGCACGTTCGATGGCTTGAGTCTTGCCTGGTCGATTGTCGAGCATCTGCACAATCTAGTCGGGGCAAAAACGCTGTTCGCCACCCATTACCACGAGCTCACCGAATTGGCCGGCAGGTTGCCACGTCTCAAGAACCTGAATGTGGCCGTCCGAGAATGGCACGACCAGGTAGTGTTTCTGCGAAAAATTGTCGAAGGCGGCACGGATAAAAGTTATGGGATCCAGGTCGCCCGCCTGGCCGGGGTGCCCAAGACTGTGCTGGAGCGGGCCAAAGAAATCCTGCGGAATCTGGAGGAATCGGAACTCACACCGGAAGGCAATGTCCGCCAATCGACTCGGCGACAACGCGATCGTGATAATCTCAAACAACTGGCTCCGGCACCACAAATGGATCTGTTCAGGTAGGAAATCGGACAGTTTGGATTGCTACCTGGCCCGGGAGCTCTGGCTGGACGCCTGCGCTTATAGCGCCGAGATTCTTGTGGGCAGCAAGGTCCGGTATTCACGCAGCGGGCAGTGAATCCCCAACGCCAAAGCCAGCTCGTGGGTTGCTGCGGACTGGAAAGTCCGCGCGGCCCGCCCCGCTTTTACAGCGCGGTGAAGAACCGGTGCCAGCGGGGGCACCAATAATTTGCCCGGTCGAAAGACAGGACCGCCGCTGTGGCCCGACCGACAATGCGCCTGCGCTCCACGGAACCGTAATAGCGGGAATCGAAACTGTCATCCCGGTTGTCGCCCATCATGAAGTACTGCCCCGCCGGCACTTTAAACGGGCCGAAGTCACGGCGCGCGGCCACGGCGGGCCAGACCGCCACCGCGTGCGTTCGGCCAGGGAGTTCCTCGGTGGCGAAGATGTGACTTGCGCGTTCAGTTGAGGGAAGGTCAGCGAGGGATCTGCCTTCGAAAGGCTGGTATGGCACAGGCTGTCCGTTGAGGATTAGGGTGTCGCGGCGAAGTTCGATATTATCGCCTGGCAGCCCGATGACTCGTTTAACCAGGCGCTTGCCATCGTAGGGTGAATAAAACACGACAATATCGCCCCGGCGAGGGTCGGCCCATTCGAGCAAATGCCAGGTCGTAAAGGGGACCTTCAAATCATAGGCGAGCTTATCGACGTAGACACGGTCGCCTTCGAGGATGGTGGGTTTCATCGAGCCGCTTGGGACGTCATTCCAGTCGGCCAGGGACGAACGGATAGAGAATACCACAAGGGCCAGAATGAGGATTGGCCGAAGTTCAGCGTGCCACCAGCGACCGACGCTGGAGCGAAAGGGTGGCGAAGTCATGGGAATTTGACCGGGCACACGCTAGCCTGTTCAAACACCAACTCTGGCACAAGAATAGCTTCCAAAGAGGGGACTGGGTTGGGTTGGTGCGCGCGGTTCCCAGTTGTACAGAGGCGAGACACTGTGTGTCAGTTGGATTTACGGGCTTGGTCGATACCGCTCTTATGATTTGGTGGCAGCATCTGAAGTTGAGGTCCAAAGATCCCCACGTGCGACGCAAGGTGATTGAGAGCCTCCAACTGGATCAAGACGCAGATCCCGGGGCTTTTGCGCTCCTGGAACAAAGCCTCAAGGATGAAGACGTCCAGGTGCGGTGCGCGGCAGCCAGGGGGCTGGGAGAGCTGAAAGATGACCGTTCAACCGCCCTGCTGATCGAACTTTTGTCAGGCTCGAACCAGGACACTCGCCAGGCTGCAGCGACAGCTTTGGGCCACCTGGGCAATGCTGGAGCCGTAGATCCCTTGACGCAAATGCTGCGCGCCGTGAGCCCGCAGGATCGGGCCAGCGCCGGTGCAGCCCTGCGGAGCTTGGGGTGGGTGCCGGCCACGACAGAAGAACAGGCGCTGTTCGAGGTGGCCATCGGCAACTCTCGAGCCGCCGCATTCAGAGGAGAAGCAGCCGTGGATCCGCTGGTCTCAGAACTCAAGCACGACACCAGCTTCGCGCGGCGCTCGGCAGCCGAGGCCCTGGGAGGTGTCCACGATCCCCGCCGGATCCGGCCGTTGATGACTGCGGCCACCGACGCCGACCCCACCGTCCGGGTCTCGGCCATCCATGCTCTGGCCACCGAGGATGGGCAATCGGTGGTGAACACCCTGCTGAGGGCTTTGCGGGATCACGAAGGATGCGTTCGGCTGGCGGCGGCCCAGGTTCTCGCCAAACGCGACAATCCTGATTTTGTTCCGCACTTTTTCGGGCTTTTGGAGGATGGCAACTTCGAAGTCCGGCTAGCCACGGTTCAGTATCTGAGCCGGTTCGCTCATCCGCAGATCACCGAGGCTTTGCTAACGCTGATCAATGACCGTGACAGCGATGTCCGTTTGGCTGCGGCCAACGCATTGGGCGCCTCGGGTGATCCCGCCGTCATCGAGGGCCTGGTCGTCGCACTCGTGGACGAGGAACGCACCATTCGCCACGCAGCAGAACAAGCACTTAATCAGATCGATCCGAATTGGCCTCACTCCGAAGCCGCGCGGCGGGCGGGTACGCGCCTGGAGTCTTTGCTCGACACGTCCCCCACCTGGGTGCG
Source organism: Limisphaerales bacterium (assembly GCA_025356925.1). Lineage (GTDB taxonomy): Bacteria > Verrucomicrobiota > Verrucomicrobiia > Limisphaerales > UBA8199 > JANXQE01. Next base: position 2,536 of record JANXQE010000823.1, read on the forward strand.
CTCAGCAATCCAACAACTCCTCACGAGGTTACACGGCACGGCCGAGAATCTTGAGCCTGCGGAATAATTCTGCAGTAAAGCGACAACCACCGGACGCACCTGAGATTGAGATTAAGCTGAAGAGTGAATGAAGGGATGGTGTCCCGCACTGCCAACCTCTTGCTCAGCACTCGTGAACCCGCTTACAATAGCGGCGGTGGTTGAGGGTCCTTGTCACGAGCCTCCTGCAGCACGCTCATACTGGTGAAGAGCGCCCAGAGCCAGGCTGCGGCAAAAGTCACCGCGCCCGATTCCCCAAGCCACGCCACAGATTTAGCCGGGGCGTCGCTGTCGGCCTGTTGAAACACCTGGGTCATGAGTACGACAAACCAGGCGAGAACCAGGCCAAAGCCAATCAGGGCAAGGATGAGCTGGCCCACGCCTGCCACGTGGCGCCCTGCCATGAGCGAGCCCAGACCTGGAGTGGCGAGTTGATTGACCAAAAAGCTGTTGCGGGCCGTCGTGCGGTTAAGGGCCTTGCCGGCCGAAAATATCTTCATAGGCATACATCAGGGCCAGCGTGGCGATCGGCATGGTGACAAAGACACCCACGCAGCAGGCGATGACTCCACATGCGGCAAGCAAGCCCATGACCAGAACAAATGCGAACGTAATGAACCAATGTTTGGCAACCACCTTGCGACTCAATTCCATGGCATCCCAAAACGGCAGGTTTCGATCGATTACCAGCGGCAGCGCGAAAATCCATGAAACACTCAAGTAGAGCCCCGGTATGATGCAGAGCAGATAACCGATCGTGCTCAGGACCCCGCTCACCAGGCCCAGCAGGATCAATTGCCCGGCCATGGGGCTGAAGCCAGCGAAGGCGTCACCGATAGTGGGACCCTCAGCTCGAATCAGCTTGAGGTAATACTTGAGGAGCCCAGCCATCAACAGCGTATAAATTGGTGATCCCAATAAGGAAGTCCCCACTATCACAGAGACGCCACCAGGAGAAATATGCCGTTGCAGGACCATGCCTCTGACGGCCGGGCCTGAGGCTAGCCCGATGATCTGATTGATCACGCCAGTAATCACCAGGATCAACAACGAGATCCCCACGATCGGCCAAAAGTTCTGTTTGACGAGGTCCCAACTGCGCGCGATGCACCTGCCGATATCCAGCTCGAAATCCCGTCCGAGCGCGGTTTCCGCCGAACCGAGTCCAGAACCACTGCCCGACGGCAGCAGCCCGGGCGCGGGTGCTGCGCTCGGGATCTCAGCGAACTCGGGAAAAGCCGACAACGGTTTCCATTCGGTCTCCCCCTCTGGCCGCGCCAAAGTCTGAGCATTCACCCGCCCTTCGGCGATCCACTGGCTTAGTTGCTCGACGGAGACAGGTCCGTATTCCTTCTGATCGGCTCCTATAATTTTATATGTGGGCATAAGAATCGATATTTAGAGCTGTGAATAGAAGAAACGAAATGCGAGAAATGTAAACGTTTATTCCTGCGTTTCATCGAGCCGCGAGTGCACCCCCGTTACGAAACGCTCAGGGCCATCCGGATTCTCACTAATCCGACACGGA
>JANXQE010000827.1 GCA_025356925.1 Limisphaerales bacterium
GCAAGCCAACCCGGTTGCCCATAATCCTCGGCGAAATGACCAGGCCTTCGAGCGCCTGGACACAGCCAAAAACAACCAACACCAGAAGGGGATGCATCCAGTCGCCGAATTGCACCACGGCGATGATCAACGCTCCCGTGCAAGTCACAATGGCCCCCAGAAACGGGATCATGGTCAAAAACATGGCCGTCACTCCGATTAACAGCGCATACGGGAGCCCGACGATCAGGAAGCCGAGTCCGTACAGGATGCCATCGCAAATCGCCACCAGGACCTGGCCGCGAAAAAGGCGATGAGATAGTTGTTGATTGAGTTCAGCACGAACACCAGTTCGGTCTTGAACCAGGAGTCGGTCAGCGGCAGGTAATCAGACCAGCGTGAAGAAATGCCCTGTTTCTCGAGTAAAAAATAAAAGGAGTATACCGGGATGAGCGCCAAACCGGCCACCACGCCCAGCCAGGAGGCGACTCGTCCCACGTGGCCAAACACCCAGCCGCCAATTTCAGGCAGCACCTTTGCCACCCAGCCGGTGGCTGTTTCCAAGGTGCTACGATCCAGCGAGCGTTCCACCAGCGCGGGGCTGTTCGTGGGTGCGATGCTCAGGTCAGCAGGGTTCCTGGACGCGACGGGACCTGGCGAGTTCGTTAGGGGTGCCGATTCGAGCCGGCGCACGTTCGCTTCTTCCTTTTCGAATAGCTTCTTCAGCAGCGGAGGCGGATGAGTTGCCCAATATTCCAGGCGTTTTTGCGCGCGATCGGCATACGCCGGAATCCGCGCCGCAAGTTGGCGCGTCTCACTCACGAGCTGCGGAACGATACTGGCGAAAAATGTGGCCACCATCATCAGTGCGACGCAGAAGACCAGAATGATGGCTCGCGGCCGGGGGACGGCTTTGCGCTCCAAGACATCCACCACGGGATCCAGCAGATAAGCGAGCACTCCGGCGATGGCCAGCGGCCACAGGACCGGTGAAAGGATCTGCACGATCTGCCCCAAACCCCAGACCAGCGCGGCTGCCAACCCCACGAGCACCGCGATCGCCAGGCCGCTCAGCGCCAGCCAGATGAGACGGGCTTGACCGTCGGTCGGAGGGGGAAAGTTCATGGCCGGAGAATCTGGGATCTCAGCTTTGAGCGCTTCCCCTCACCCCTGCCCCAGCTTCCTGGATTTTTCCGCAGCGACGCGAACAGCGCTGATGACGGTGCCTCGGAAACCGCCCTTTTCAAGCTCACACAATCCTTCGATTGTGGTGCCGCCCGGGCTCGCGACCATGTCCTTCAGCGCGCCGGGATGCAATCCGGTCTCGAGAACCATCTTGCCGCTGCCCAACACCGTCTGGGCCGCCAGCCTGGTGGCGATGTCCCGGGGCAAACCAGCCGCCACGCCGCCGTCGCTCAGCGCTTCGATCATCAAGTAAACGTAAGCCGGACCGCTTCCGCTCAATCCGGTGACGGCATCGAGCAACGGCTCTTTGAGCTCAAAAGCCAGGCCGACACTGCCCAACAGCCGTTGAGTGAGAGCTCCGTCCTCCCGGCGAGCGCACGAGCCCAGTGCAAACGCCGAAGCGGACTCACCCACCAGAGCAGGCGTATTGGGCATCACGCGGATCACCCGCGCCCCAGCAGGCAACCCCAGTTCTAACGTCGCGAGCGGCACACCCGCGGCAATGGAGATCAACAGATGATCGGCCGTAAAGGCGCTTCGAATCTGCGACAAAACTTCGCGTACCTGACCCGGCTTCACCGCCAGGACCAAAACGCGGGCGAACTTAGCCACTTCGGCGTTGGACTCGGTCGCGCGGCTGTGCGTTTGGTTGGCAAAATCACCACGGGCAGCCTCGTTTGGGTCGCTGGCGAGAACCTGCTGCTCCGCAACAAGTTTCGCCCTAATAAACCCCGCAGCCAGGGCGGTGGCCATTTTACCGGCGCCGATAAAACCGAGGCTGAGTTGAGCAGGCATACGCGATCTGTAACAACAGCCTGGGTCCAACGAAAGTCAAATTGCCACTTGCCTAAAGGCCGGGAGTGGGTAAAGGTTAAATTAGTTTGACGGCCCAGTCACTGAACCTTCTTTTTCTATGAATACGGCGGATTTCCGAGTCAGTCTC
>JANXQE010000008.1 GCA_025356925.1 Limisphaerales bacterium
GTCGTCCCGTACCGGCGCCTCGGCAGAGCGCCGCCAATCCTCGAAACCATTTTCTGCGGCGCTCTGTCGAGGCGCCGCTACGCCGAGGTTCACGGTCCCAATGCGGGTTCGAGAGAACTTGGAGGCTTCCCATGAACCGCAGCCGGGATGCCGCAGGTTTTGGAGCGCGCCGGTACGGTGGCGCTGTTTGGGCGCCCACGATCCAGAGCGGCGCAGAACCGCCGCACTCCAAAAAGCTTCGCGAGGAACGAGCTCGGAAATTGTCCGGGGTTCATGATCCCAGCGAATATGGAAAGCCGAACGGAGGCTGCCAGTGAGCCGGCCGGACGATTCAGGGGTTCGGGTCTCCCTCTCGATCGGCCTCTGCGCCCTACTGCTGGGAGCGGTGTGTCTGTTTGCGTTCTGCCTCGCTCCCCGCCCTGCCCTCGCGGCTCCGGTCACACCTGCAAAGCCCAAGCCTGCCGTCCTCCGAATCTCAGGGTATGGGGTTCTGGGCAATCGACAGTTGAAGCGCATGCTCCGCACCCTCGATCTGGCGGGCCAACAACCCGATTTCTTCTCCTCGTCCTTTGTCGAGGATGCGTCCTTAATCCTCGCCTCTCGGGTCAAGCGCGACGGTTATCTCCATCCCCGGATGGACATCGTCCTGCGATTGGCCGATGGGTCGCAGATGGTGACAAATGCGCAGAGCTTGATCGAGAATCCGCTACCCCGCGACCTCCGGATCGCCCTGGCCCATTTTCGTATCAGCCCAGGTGTGCTCTACTATTTCAAGTCATTGGAGTTCGACGGACTCAAGGCGGTTCCCTCAAAGACGGCCCGTTCGTATTTCTTCGAAACCGAACCTCTGTTCTCCACTAAGCACTCGCGGGCGTACACACCCGAACGCTTGCACCGCGGCCTCTCCAGTCTGGCCGACATCCTCGACCGAGAGGGCTATCAGGAAGCTACCACCGAAGCCTCAACCGTGCGTCAGGACGACCGGACCGGCGCCGTCAGCGTCTCAGTCAAAGTCCGCGAGGGACCAAAATTCACGATTCGCTCCATCCGTGAGGAATTCCTCGGAACCTCGCAGTCGAGCCAAAACCGAACCATCACTCCCCACCGGCCGTACTCCCGGATTTGGCTGCAGGATTTTACTCTGGGCATCAAGACAAACCTGTATCACCTCGGCTACCCGGATACGACCGTCGAGCTCCGGACGCTTCCGGCCGCAGGCCCGGAGAGTGCGACGCAGAAAGATTTGGTCGCCACCATCAACCCCGGCCCGCAAGTGCGGATCGAGTCCGTGGAATTCCCCGGCGCGAAACGAACCAGCCAGCGGTTGCTGAGACGCAGCGTTCGAATCCAACGCGGAGACCTGCTCGATCCCACTCGGGTCGAGCAAGGCCGCTATCGTCTCGCGCGCCTGGGTGTTTTTGATGCCGTCGATCTGAAGTACCGGCCGGAAAACGACGAGGCGCGCGACGTCCTCTTCGGGCTCCAGGAAGGAAAAAGGATCAACCTGAGCCTGCTCCTCGGCTGGGGCAGTTACGAAATGCTGCGTGGCGGAGTGAATGTCGAAGCGAACGATCTTTGGGGACTCGCCCATCGTGCGGAGTTCAGGGCCGTTCAATCATTCAAGGGCTCGAGCGGCGGGCTCAACTACACTGTTCCCGAACTGTTGGGCAGGGATTTCGATCTGTTCGTCAATGGGGCCGGGCTGCGCCGGGAAGAAATTTCCTTCACCCGCCTCGAATATGGCGGCGGGATTGGCGTTCACAAGTACTTTCCGTCGACCTCGACCGATGTCAGCACCCGGTATAGTTATCAGATTCTGAACGCTTCGGACCTCGTCTCGGTCCAGGAGGTTGCCAGCGAGGGACTCACCAATCCAGCCGTGGGCTCGATTACGACCGAAATCAAACACGATCGCCGTGATAACCCGCTGTACCCGCAACGCGGCTATAAAGTTTTCCTGACACTGGAAACGGCGACCAGCTATCTCGGCGGCGAGGCCAATTATCAGCGTATCGAACTGTTCCCTTCCTGGCACCATCCTCTTGGTAATGGCCTGTCCCTGAGCCTGGGGTTGAGTCAGGGTGTCGACATTAGTTTCGGCAGCCCGGCAAATAATCTGCCGTTTGACAAGCGCTTTTTCCCAGGGGGCGCGAATTCCATCCGCGGTTATCAGGAAGGTCAGGCCTCGCCGCGCAATCAATCCGGCCAGTTCGTCGGCGCCGAGACCTACACTCTCGTCAGTGTCGAGCTGGAACAGGCCCTCACCGCCAAGTGGTCGCTGGTTGTCTTCTCCGATTCTTTGGGTTTTGCGGAGCACCTGAGTGGTTATCCCTTCGACACCGGCTTGTTCTCCGTCGGCGCCGGTCTGCGCTGGCGAACTCTCATCGGACCGATCCGGCTTGAATATGGCTACAACCTTAATCCCCGTCCAGGCGACCCCTTCGGCACGCTCCAATTCTCCCTGGGCTTTCCTTTCTAATTGCTCTGTGCAGGCGCCTGGATGCTTTACATCCACCGCGTACCGGTATCTCGAAGGTAGCCGTGCGGCTTCAGCCCTCGGGAAGTGAGGCGAACGGCAGTTGCGTCGCGTCAGCGACGATTGAAACCTTCCGGGTTGCCTTTCGTCCGGCTGATGATCCAGTATCTTCCGGGCGCCCTATGATCTCGATTCACCATAAAATTAGGCCAGGCCGTCTAGAACTCGTCCTCCCCGATTCGGAAGGACAAGCTCCCGCGAGGCCCTATTCCCTTTTCCAAGGCCACCCATCACCGGCACTTCACCCTTGAACACCCATCCCAACCCAGCGCCCGACACCGCCGGATACCGAATCGTCAGGCTTGCGAGTGGGGCGTACAGCGTCCACTCACTTGCCCACGCTGAGACTTTTCACCCGGTGATCGGACCGGTCGCCGAGGCGCAGGCCCTCTACGTCCTCCAGCTCCAGTTGGCGCAGCGGCTCCAGCGCCACACCGGTGAGTTTGTCATCTGGGACGTCGGCCTGGGCGCGGCCGCCAACGCTCTGACGGTCCTCCGCGCGGCCCGGGAGGTGCCATCCTCCGTTCATTTGCTGAGTTTTGATCATACTCTGGAACCCCTGGGATTTGCCCTGCAACATCCTGAACACCTCGAATACCTTTCCGGCTACGAGCCACAGCTCAAAACATTGCTGACTCACCCGCCAGTCCGGTTCCGGGACGGGCTCTGTTCGGTTCAATGGCACCTGCACCGAGGAGACTTTCCCAGCTTGCTCACCCATCCGTCAGCGGCGGCTCTGGCCAAACCTCACCTGATCATGTTCGATGCTTTTTCGCCCGCGAAGAATCCATCGATGTGGACTCTGCCGCTTTTTGCCAATCTCTTTCGGCTCCTGGATCCGGCCCGTCCGTGCGCGCTGCCAACTTACTCGCGCAGCACCATGTTGCGGGTCACCCTTCTGCTGGCAGGCTTTTTTGTCGGGGTCGGCCACGCCACAGGTGAGAAAGAAGAAACGACGGTCGCCGCGAATACGCTCGATTTGATCGACGAACCTTTGGACCCCCGCTGGCTCCTGCGGGCTCAACGATCGACCAGTGCTGAACCTTTGAGTGAGCCAACCTATCGCCAGGCCCGACTCTCCCACGAGACCTGGGCAGAGCTGCAGTCGCATCCACAATTTGTTTCCTGACCCGGATGAGTCTGAGCCATCAATTTGAATCTTTGCTTGCCGGGCCGGCCCCGATCCTGGCCCTGGCGCCGATGCAGGACGTCACGGATCTTCCTTTCTGGAGACTCGCCGCTTCTTACGGCGGGCCGGATGTTTATTTCACGGAATATTTCCGCGTTCATGCGACTTCCAATCTCGAACGCCACATCCTCAGGTCCATCACCGAAAATCCCACCGGCAAGCCGGTCATTGCCCAGATGATCGGCAACGATATCCCGTCGTTGGTGCGCACCGTCCGCGAGTTGCAGCAATACCCGATCGCGGCTGTGGACTTGAACCTGGGCTGCCCGGCGCCAGTCGTCTACCGCAAATGTGCCGGCGGAGGCCTGCTGCGCGACCCGAAACACGTTGACTCCATTCTCGGTGCCTTGCGCGATGCCGTGAAAATCAAGTTCACTGTCAAGACCCGCATCGGGTTTGATTCCCCGGAAGTCTTTGCCGAGCTGTTGCCAATTTTTGCCAAACATTCGCTGGACCTGCTCACCGTCCATGGCCGGACGGTAAAGGAGATGTATCGAAGCGAGGTGCATTACGATTATATCGCCCGCGCGGTGGCACAACTCCCCTGCCCGGTCCTCGCCAACGGCAACGTCTACTCCGCCAGGAGAGCTGAGGAAGTGCTAAGCCTCACCGGCGCACGCGGACTAATGATAGGTCGGGGCGCCATTCGTAACCCTTGGATCTTCCATCAGTTTCG
>JANXQE010000031.1 GCA_025356925.1 Limisphaerales bacterium
GTAATAATTCCAGTTGGAGGGAAGGAAATCGCGATGCAGCCCAATGACAATGATCACAAACCGTTCGAACCACATGCCGACGTTGACCAGGATCGAGATAATGAACACCACGACCAGGTTGTGGCGCAGCTTGCGGAACCAGAACAACTGCGGCACCAGCACGTTGCAGGTCACCATCGGTATCCACGCCCATTGGTATGGACCCAGGGCGCGGTTCATGAAATGGAATCGCTCGTTGGGATTCCCGCTGTACCAGGCGATGAAAAACTCCATGGCGTACGCGTAACCGACAATCGATCCGGTGGCCAGGGTCACTTTGCACATCAAATCGATGTGCCGCATGGTGATGATGTCTTGGAGTTTGAAAATGGAGCGCAACGGGATCAGCAACGTCAACACCATACCGAATCCTGAGAAAACAGCGCCGGCGACGAAATACGGCGGGAAGATGGTGGTGTGCCATCCCGGTAGCTGAGAGACTGAAAAATCGAGCGACACGATCGAGTGAACGGACAGCACCAGCGGAGTCGATAAGCCGGCCAGGATCAGATACGCCTTTTCGTAATTGCTCCAGTGCCGGTTTGAACCGGTCCAACCCAGGGCAAATAATCCATACAGGAACTGGCGAACCCGGGTTTTGGCCCGGTCGCGCATCACCGCCAAATCAGGCACCAGGCCCATGTACCAGAACAGAACAGAGACTGTGAAGTAAGTTGAGACGGCGAAGACGTCCCACATCAGCGGAGAGCGGAACTGCGGCCAAATCGAGTTGGCGTTTGGAATCGGAAACAGCCACCAATCGTACCAGACCCGTCCGACGTGAATGGCGGGATAAATGCCCGCGCACATGACCGCGAAGATGGTCATGGCTTCGGCCGCCCGGTTAACCGCCGTGCGCCAGCGTTGGCGCAGCAGAAACAAGATCGCCGAGATCAGGGTGCCCGCGTGGCCGATGCCGATCCACCAGACGAAGTTGACAATGTCCCACGCCCACATCACGGGGTGACGATTGCCCCAAACACCGACGCCGGTGGAAATCTGGTAGCTCAGCATGAACAGGAGCATGCCCAGGGCCAGGGCGCTCGGAATAAACAAAATCCACCACCACACCGGGGCCTTGTCCTCGCTGAGCGAGGCCACCCGGTTTGAGATCCAGCCGAAACTGCGCAGGTTGCCCACCAGCGGCGGCCGCTGCAGTTCAACCGGCGTCCCGGGCACCACCACCTGGCTGGCGTGCGAACCGCTCATCGAGGTCACTCCGGAGGCCATTAGTGCGCCCCTTTCTCGGCGTGCTCGACCCCGGCCGGCGCCCCGTGCTCATGGAATGGATCCCCCATCTTCTGCTCGTATTCGCGCAGGCTTAACGGGGCTTCATAATAATCTGGCATCTTGGGTTTTGGATTGCGAACGCGGGCCAGGTAAGTCGTGCGGGGCTTCGTCAGAAGCGTTTCGAGAACCGAGTAATCGCGGTCAAGCTGCTTCAACTTCGAAACGCGACTCTCCGGATCTTTCAAATTGCCAAACACGATGGCCCCCGCGGGGCAGGCCTGAGCGCACGCGGTCGTGAAGGAGTCGGCTGGGACCACCACGTCGCCCGAGGCGCCCGCCTTGGTCTTCTGCGCGATTTTGGCTTGCTCGATCCGCTGGATGCAGTAGGTGCATTTCTCCATCACACCACGCATGCGGACCGTTACGTCGGGGTTCTTGATCATCTTCATCAAGTCCCACTCGTCGTCTTTGCGGTGGCCAAAGGGCCCGAGGTAAAATTGGCCAATCGGCCGCTTGTTGTAATCGAAATAATTAAAGCGGCGGACCTTGTACGGACAGTTGTTCGAGCAATAGCGCGTGCCGACACAACGGTTGTAGGTCATCACGTTCAACCCTTCCTGATCGTGGGAGGTCGCATTGACGGGACAGACGTTTTCGCAGGGCGCGGATTCGCAATGCTGGCAGAGCATTGGCTGCGTGACCACTTGCGGATTATCGATCCATTCCTCGAACTGCTGGTCCTGTTCCCGGTGGAACGTGTCCATAAAGCTCCCGCGAGTGGGGCGCCCCGAATAATACCGATCGATCCGCAGCCAATGCATCTCCCGGCCGCGCTTTATCTGGTCTTTGCCGACAATGGGCACGTTATTTTCACTCTGGCAAGCGACCATGCAAGCGGAACAGCCGACGCAGCGGTTCAAATCGATCGACATCCCCCATTGATGAATGCCCTTTTGCTTGAGTTCATCGAACGGGTTGGGATACATCGGCGCGAGCACCTCCGATTCCTCAACTTCCATGTTCTTGGCGAACCGCGGCTTTTCCCGGTACTGTTCGAGGTTGGCCTCCCGGATGATCGGCCGGCCTTCCATCGACCAATGGTCCTGGGTGCAGGAGAGAGGATAAGTTTGGTTCACCAATTGAATCGAGGCTCCCACGGCAAAATTGGGGGCGGCGACGGTGCGCAAACCATATGCATTGAAGCCGGTGCCGGTACCGACCCGCCCGGTCCTGGTGCGACCATAGCCCAGGGCCAGGCCGAGTGAATCGTTTGCAAACCCGGGTTGCACCCAGATCGGTCCGCGAACGGACCGCCCGCCGAGTTGGATTTCCACCACGTCCGAGTTCTTAACCCCAAGTTCCGAAGCGGTCTTGCGGCTCACGAGCACCGCGTTATCCCAGACCAATTTCGTCGTCGGATCCGGCAGTTCCTGAAGCCAACCGTTATTCGTGTAGCGCCCATCATCAACGCTGTAATCGCGATGGAAAACCACTTCGAGTCTGTCCTTCGAGGGAGCTTCAACTTTCACTGAAGCGAGCGCTCGGGAAACTGCGCTTGCATCCAGGCTTACTCCGACCGCGCGGGCCGCCGAGTCGTGCAGAAACCCGTCATGCAGAAATTTGCGCCAGCTGGCTTCGAGGTCAGCACCACCGACCAATCCGGCGAAGGTTTCGCGCACGATCGCGTAGGGCTCGGTGATGGCCAATCCAGCAATTCGAGCCAGGATTTCGAGCTCCGTAAGCCCGCCAAACAGGGGCGCGATTAAGGGCTGTATAGGGACCAGCGTGCCGTCGCCGGTGCGCGCATCGCCCCAGGACTCCAGGTAGTGTGCCCCCGGGAAATGCCAGTCACATTGCGCAAACGTTTCATCTTCGTGGTACGCCAACCGGGCCACCATTTTGGCTTTGCGCTGAGTATTGACCCAATCCAGGTCTGCGGGAGCGTTATAAACCGGGTTGCCGCCTAACATTACCAGGGTATCGACCTGCCCCGCGTTGAGGGCTTGAGCCAACTCGGCAATCCCCAGTCCCACGAGTTCGGGTACCTGGTGGAGAATTACCGTTTTTCCAACATTTTCGAGCGCGGCATTGATGGCGTGGGCGAGCAAGTGTACCGCGAGAGGTTGGCGGTGGCCGGCCACCACTAATGATTTACCCTTGTTTTGAAGCAAATCCTGCGCGCACTCAGTAATCCATTTCGGATCCACTCCAGCCGCGGTGCCGAGGTTTTCCAAGCCGCTCAGCGGGCTCTGTTTGAGGATCTCGGCAGCCAACGCTCCCGCGACTTGAACCACGGCGCTGCTGGGCAGCCGCAATCGATGGTCCGCGTTGAACCCGGTCAAGCTCATCAGGCTCTCGATGATGTACAACCGATTGGGAGAATCTGAGGGTTTCTCCAGACCCCGGCGGCTGGAGAACCGACGGATGTGGTTCTGAGCGTCCTCCTCTGCGCCGAGGAAATCGCAATCCAGCGACACGATCACGTCGGCTTTATCAAACTGGAAATACGGTTTTACAGATTGGCCGAAGGCCTGAGAAGCCGCGCGCCGATGCACATCCAAATCGACCGGCTCGTGGCTGTACCAACGAGCCTGAGGAAATTTGCCGGCCATGAGCTTTTGCAGCCGGAGCCGGGAGGGAGAATTGTTGTGCTCCACGAGGAAGGCAAGCCCTTGGCCGCCGCTGGCCTCGGCCTGGCGCGACAACTGAGACAGAAAATCGAGGGCGCCTTCAGTTGTGGCATTTTTACCATTGTTCGTAAACCTGGTCGCGCGGTCCGGATCATACAAGTTGAGGATCGAGGCCTGAGCGAAGCGATCGGTGCCGCCGTTGCTGTCTGGGTGGAGCGCATTGCCCTCTACCTTGGTCGGCCGGCCATCGTTGGATTTGGCCACCAGGGGTATGGCGCTGCTCTGGGTCGGCATGGCCGTCGCATAAAACTGCGGGACGCCGTGCACGTAGTTCTCCGGCATCTTGCCGAACGGTTCGAGTTTCTCGACCGGTCGACGGCAACCACCGCCGGCGAAGCCGAGCCCCGCGAGCAGGAACGAGGCCGACATGATTTTGGTAAAGTGGCGGCGCGAAACCGGATCCGTCCACTCACTGGCGCCGGCGGGAAATTCGCGCTCCACCCATTGGCGGAACTCCGGCGCCTCCGCAAGCTCATCGAGGCTGCGCCAGTAGGCACGGCCAGAAACCGGTTGAGGACCTGGGGCGGAAATCTTTTTCATCGGTGGCAGGCGGAACAGTTCTGCAGCGATTCAACATGCCACTGCGACATGGCTTTCTGACCGAACTCCCGCTGCTTCTCGGCCGATTCGGGCGTCCAGTTCAGGTCGGTGATCTTATCCAACGGCCGCAACTTGGTTTCGGGATGGCGATGGCAGTCGAGACAGAAAGTCATGCTGAGCGGTTGGTAGTGGTAGACTTCGTCCATCTTGTTGATTGGACCGTGGCATTCAACGCAACTGATGCCGCGGTCCACGTGCACGGAGTGGTTGAAATAAACGTAATCGGGCACTCGATGGATCTGGACCCAGGGTATCGGCTGGCCGCTCAGCGCGCTATCACGCACCAGGGACAGGCGCGGATCGTCCTTCAACACCTGGTTATGACAATTCATGCAGGTGGAACTGGCGGGGATGTTCGAAAACCAGGACTTTTCCACAGCGTTATGACAATAGCGGCAATCAAGCCCAAGCTGGCCGGCATGGGTGGCGTGGGAAAAGGCTACCGGCTGGATCGGCTGATAACCCACTCGCGAATACTTCGGCGTGAGATAATACCAGGGACCGGCAACCAAAGCGCCCCCAAGGAGGATACCGCCAACGATGAGCATTACCGGCAACCGGTTGGTCCATTTGGGGAAAATAGCTGACATCGAACGTTCCTTTAGCTAGCAGGCAGCGAACGCCGCAGCAATTCCCTGCTGTGGAGCAACGACGCAGCGGCAGCGCCAGCCACCATAAGGCGAAACGATATAGGTATGTCCCGTCAGGCTCAGCATAAGCTTAAAGGCGATGGATTGTTGTGCATCGGCAGTAAACGTCAATTGTTTTCTTCACGACAATTTTTGATAAGTCGTCTCGCAGCAAACAGCGCACATCCAAATTCGATCACCGGAGCGCTTGCCGAACGGAATTAATACCGCCTGGCCCGACCGCCCGCAAGCAGGGTTCGTACGATTTCGTTATCCTTAATACTTTGAATAAGAATGACAGCATCCGGGCGCTGCGCGGGGCGCCATGCCGGCGGGGACTGAACGAGAAACGTCACGCTCGCGCCGAAGCTGGCCTCAACCAGCGCGCCACTTTTTCGTGTCCCCAGATCTCCCTAAGCGGCTGGCGTTCGCGCACCAGGGCTGCCTGGCTGCCGTTCACCAGAACCTCCGCCGCAAGGGCGCGGGTGTTGTAATTGGAAGACATGACCGACCCATAAGCCCCGGCGCTCATGAGGACCAGGTACTCACCCTCGCGAGACCTGGCCAGGGGCCGATCCTGGCAAAAGAAATCACCTGATTCACAGATGGGGCCCACCACGTCGGACTCGACGAGGACGCCCGATTTTCGCGTCAGGGGCACAATCTCGTGGTAGGCCTCGTAAAACGCGGGACGAATGAGGTCATTCATCGCGGCGTCCACGATCAGAAAATTCTTGGAGCCGGTTCGCTTGACGTATTCCACCCGGGTGACGAGCACACCTGCGTTGCCGGAGATGAAGCGGCCCGGCTCGAGCAGAATGCGCAGGCCCAGCGGCTGGAGCAGCGGCAGAAGCCGGTCGGCGTAGGTCTTCGGGGTCAGGATCTTTTTGGCCGCGGAGGAGGTCCACCATTCTGGGCTACCGCTGGCCAACGCGGGGTTGTAGATGATGCCTAAGCCGCCGCCGATGCTCAGAAACTCCAGCGCATACCGCTCTTTTAGGCGGGCCACCAGGGGTGACACCTTACGAACGGCTTCCGCGAACGGGTTGACCTCGGTGATTTGGGAGCCAATGTGCATTTGCAGCCCACGAAGGCGCACATGTTTCAGCCGGCTCGCACGCGCGTAAACCGCTTCGACCTGGTCGAAGGCGACGCCAAACTTGTTCTGGTAGGTCCCGGTGGTGATTTTTTTGTGAGTGTGCGCTTCCACATCCGGGTTAACCCGCACCGCGACCGGGGCGACCTTTCTCAGGCG
>JANXQE010000483.1 GCA_025356925.1 Limisphaerales bacterium
AGGGCGCCCTCCGCGACGCCGAATCCACTCTCGACCAACTCATCAGTTTCTGCTGCGACACGATCGAGGAGGCCGATGTGCTCTCCATGTTCGGGCTCGCCGCGCAGAGACAGTTGCTCGCGCTCTCCCAGGCCGTTCTCTCGGGCGAAGTCGCGAATTCACTGCGCCAACTTCATGAGCTGGCGACGCACGGCAAGGATCTCGCACGGCTGGTGTCCGACCTGCTCAATCATTTTCGCAACCTGCTCATCTTCCAGGTCTCCGGCGGTGACCTGCGTATGTTGGAGGTTTCGGAAGCCGAGGCGGCGGCCCTGGCGGAGCAATCCAGGATGGCCGACGCTCATGGCCTGACACGGATCATGGAAGTCTTCGCCGACGCCGAAATGCGACTGCGCGATGCTTCCTCCAAGAAAATTCTGGTCGAGGTAACGCTCCTCAAAGCCATCGAAGCTCGCCATGCGGTCAATCTTGATGCCGTGCTTCAGCAACTGCGCAACTTGCGCGAGGATCGAGCGTCAGACCTGGTCAGCCTGACTCTGCCCGGCCTTGCCGCGGCCCCGCCGCCGACGCCCAAGACGGTCCACGCCGGAGTCGCTGAGGGGGGAACCTCACCCCTGGCCGACCCGCCCGCTCCAGCCGCCCTTCGCGAACAACCAGCCGCGGTCGCACT
The DNA here is from genome assembly GCA_025356925.1 of Limisphaerales bacterium. Lineage (GTDB taxonomy): Bacteria > Verrucomicrobiota > Verrucomicrobiia > Limisphaerales > UBA8199 > JANXQE01. The sequence continues at coordinate 671 of JANXQE010000483.1, forward strand.
GACCCCGGTGGCCGCGCAGTTGCCGGATCTGTGGCACAAAGTCATCGAAGCCGTCGGCCGTGTGAGCGCCTTCACCCGTTCCTATTTGCTGGAGGCGCATCCGGTGTCCTTTGCCAAAAACCTGCTAATCATTGGCTTCGACCCGGAGTTCGAAGAGCACATCGCCCTGGTGGACGTGGCCAGGAACCACGCGCTGCTGCAAACCAAGCTGGCGGAGTTCGGTTATCCGAATGTCCAGATTAAGTTCATCAAGGCCGAAACCCCCGCCGCTTGGCAGCGCGCCGCTGAACCGGCCGGCGCTCCAACGACGACCAATCCCTTGGCCTCCGCCAAGGCAGCGTCAAGTGGCGCCCCGATTGCCACGTCCGGCCAGAACGCCGCGCTGAAGGAAAAGCCAGCTACCGTACCCTTTAGCAAGGATGATTTTAAGAACGACCCGCTCATCCAAAAAGCCCTGGAAGTTTTCAAAGGTCAAATCGTGGAAGTCCGCGCTTAGGGCGCCCGCACCTCACCCGAAATCCTCAACGCCCATCTATCAAATGTCCAGCATCGGCAAACTCATGAAGCAGGCTGCTCGCATGCAGCAACAAATGGAACAGATCCAGCAAAACCTGGCCAGTCGAACGATCGAGGCCACCAGCGGCGGAGGCGTCGTTAAGGTCACCGCCAAATGCGACGGCACCCTGGCCGCGATAAAAATCGATCCCCAGGCGATCAACCCCGCTGACGCGCAGTTGCTCGAGGATATGGTCCTGACGGCCGCCAACCAGGCCCTCAGCCAGGCCAAAGAAATTTCCAACTCCGAAATGGGCAAGGTGACCGCCGGTTTCAACTTGCCCGGAATCACTTAGAGGGCGCTCAGGCCGAGCAGCAAGAAACCTCTGCGCAGCACCAGCCACCCGCACCCGTTCCGCCCGTGCCCCTCCTGCCCGAACACATCTCCGCGCTGATCGGCGCTCTGAGCAAACTGCCGGGCGTCGGTCCGCGCTCCGCCGAACGGATCGCGCTGCATTTGGTGCAGGCCGATCCGGCCGCGGTTCAGCACTTGGCCACCGCGCTCGTCGACGCTCGGGAGCGGGTTCGTCTCTGTGACACCTGCGGCGCCCTCACCGAAAAGTCTCCTTGCGGCATTTGCACCGATTCCCGTCGCGACGCCTTTCTCATCTGCCTGGTCGAGCGACCCGTCGATATTTTGAGCGTGGAGAAATCCGCCACCTTTCGAGGCAAGTATCATGTCCTGGGCGGGAAAATCTCTCCGCTCAACGGCGTTGAGCCCGACGACCTTCGCATTGCGGCCTTGGAACGTCGAATTCCAGACGAGCATATCAAGGAGATCGTGATCGCACTCGGCACCGACGTCGAGGGCGATGCCACCAGCTTTTACCTGGCCAAACGGCTCGCCCGCGAAGGCTTGCGTCTCACCCGCATCGCCCATGGCCTGCCTGCGGGAACCGGACTTGAATTCGCTGATGAGGTCACCCTCAGCCGCGCCCTGGAAGGCCGTCGGGAGTTTTGATGAAAACCGCGAAAACCATTGTTTTTGATTTAGGAAAGGTATTGGTCGATTTCGATTACGCGATCGCCGGCCGCAAGCTCGCCGCCCGCGCCAAAATGCCCGCGCTCGAACTGGGCCAATTTCTCATCCACGTTCCACTTATCATCCGCTACGAAACCGGGCTGCTCACCAGCGAGGAATTCTACCAGGAGGTCCGTGCCGCCAGCGGGTACCTCGGAGACATGGCGGAGTTCGCCTCACTCTTCGCCGACATCTTTAGCCCTATCGAGCCCATGATCCAGCTTCACTCCGAACTCCGCCGGCGAGGATTTCCGACCTACATATTCTCCAATACGAATGAGCTGGCCATTCGCTTCATCCGAAACCGTTTTCCATTTTTCCAGGAGTTCGACGGCTACATTCTTTCCTACGAACACCGCTCCATGAAACCCGAGCCGAGACTTTACGAAGTGGTCGAGGCTCAATCGGGCGCACGCGGGGCCGAGATTCTCTACCTCGATGACCGGCCCGAAAACATTGCGGCAGGAGCTGATCGCGGCTGGCAGGTTATCTTGCAGGAATCTTCCGAAAAGACCCGCGCTGCCATCCAAAAACTGGGGTTGCTGAACCCATAATCGAGTTAAGCACGATTCCGACTAATTGTCCTGACGGCCGGCGGAAACGCTCGCTATTCGGCATAGACTTTGTTAGCTCTGCGGAGTGACAACGACTCGAAAGCCTAAGACGGCGGCGTTGATCCGCTCGGAATCCACTGAAGATCATTTGGAACGGATCCAGGATCTGATCGACCAAAAGGGCTACGCGCGGGTGGCTGATGTGGCGTCCGTTTTGGAGCTAAGCACCTCGGCGGTTTCGAATATGGTCCGGCGCCTCGCCCGGCGCGGCTTCGTAAATTACGAACGGTACCGTGGGTTTACCCTGACGCCGACGGGTCGCGAGGTGGCGCAGCACGTCAAGGCGCGCCACCAAACACTCGCCGAATTTCTCGGCCTGTTGGGCTTGGACCCGGACACCATCGATCGCGAAGTCGAAGACATCGAGCACCACTTGAGACCGGAAACGCTAAAGACTTTTTCGCAGTTGGTCGCCTTCTGGCGAGCGCAGCCCGAGCAACTGCATGCCTTCAGACGTTTCGCCGCAAAAAAAAGGTGAGGCCACTTCTAAACTGGGAAGGCCGGCTTCTCGCGAGGCCCTGTTCCCTTCGTCGGCCCCGCGCAACAGCCTCACTTGGCCCTTAACAACAGCACCGGAACGCGGACGCTGTGCTGGACGCGACTGGCCGTTGTGCCCAAAAAGATATCGG
>JANXQE010000081.1 GCA_025356925.1 Limisphaerales bacterium
TTCACTTATTCAATCGCAAATTTTCCTACGTTGCGCTGTTTGGAACAGATCCGGAACGACATTGCCTATCATAATTTGCCGGTGACCATCACGGCGGTCGGTGGTGGGGTGGCTTACGGCAACCTCGGCTACTCGCATCACGCCGTTCAGGACATCGCCGTGTTGCGGACCCTGCCCAACATGGCAGTTTTCAGCCCGGCCGATCCGGGCGAGACCGCGGAATGTTTGGGGCTGGCTTTGCGGCGCGGACAGCCATCCTATTTGCGCCTGGGAAAGGCCGGTGAAACCCCGCTGCACAAGTCAGGAGACATCACGCACGGTCCGGTGCTGGTGCGCCAGGGTGCGGCCGCCGTCGCTTTTGTCGCGACCGGGTCTGTTTTGAAATCCGCCTTGGAGGCAGCGGAAATTCTCGGGCGGGACGGCATCGACCCCGCCGTCTATTCGTGCCCCATTATTGCAAATGAATTCGCCGATAAATTTCACACGCTTTGGCGGCATAAAAAAATCATCTCCGTCGAAGAACACGGATTCGCTGGTGGCTTTGGAAGTTTCCTGAAAGAGATTTGCCCGGCCGATGTTGAAATTCGAATGTGCGCCATACCAGAATCCAACGCGGGGCTGGTGGGCAGCCAGGAGTTTTTGCGGAAAAAGGCGGGCCTCGACGCTGAGTCGCTCGCTCACCTCGCCGTGGCAATCGCTCGGCCGCAGTCTAAGGTTTCGATCCAGAATGCATGTTAACTCTCTCCGGCATTACCAAAGCCTACGGCGACCGCATGTTGTTTGCCGATGCGACCCTGCAGCTCAACCGCGAGGACCGAATCGGGTTGGTCGGACCTAACGGTGCCGGCAAGACCACTTTGTTCTCCATCATCCTGGGGCAGGAACCACCGGATGAGGGAGAGATCACCCTGGAGCGCGGCATGTCGTTCGGCTACCTGCCGCAAGAAAACGCCCCGGTCGCCGACGAAACCGTCGTTGAGTTGGCGACGGGGATCACACCGGAATACATCAAGCTTCGGCGGATTCTAAAGGCCTGGGACACCAACCATCCGACCGAGGCGCTCCATCATGAGGACATCCATGACGACGTGCACGATCGGTTCAATGAGCTGGGCGGCTATCGCCTCGAAGCCAAGGCCAAACAAATCCTCGCCGGATTGAGTTTTCGTGAAAAGGATTTCGAGCGCCCGGCCCGGGAGATGAGTGGTGGCTGGGTGATGCGCGCTCACCTGGCCCGGTTGCTGACCCAGGAACCAGACCTGCTGCTGCTCGATGAACCGACCAATCATCTCGACCTGGAGGCGCTCCTGTGGTTCCAGGGTTATCTCAAGTCCTACCCCGGCGCGATTTTGGTCATCTCCCACGATCGGGAATTTCTGAATCAGCTCGTGGGCAGCATTGTTGAGATCCGCCAAAGCCGCTTGATTCGCTACCGCGGCGGTTACGACGAGTACCTGCTCCAGCGCGAAGCGCACGAGCAACAACTCGTCGCCGCCTTCAAACACCAGGAGCGCGAGATCGGGCGCCTGATGGATTTTGTTAATCGGTTCCGCGCCAAGAACACGAAAGCCTCGCAGGCCCAGAGCAAGCTCAAACAAATCGGGCGCATGGATAGAGTTGAGGCGCCCTCCAGCGACGCCCGCGAACTGGATTTCCAATTCCCTCAGCCCGAGCGCGGCGGTCAGCGAGTGATCAAGCTGGCCGGCATTCACCACGCCTATGGAGAACAGGTGGTGTATCGCGGCATGGACTTCCAGGCTGAACGTGGCCAGCGCATCGTTCTGGTTGGCCCGAATGGGGCAGGAAAATCAACTCTCCTCAAAATCCTGGCCGGCGTGCTGGTCCCGCAGAGCGGCGAGCGAACCCTCGGTCATAACGTCAAGGCCGGCTACTACTCCCAATATCGCGTGGATATGCTCAACCCCGAGCGCACGGTGCTCGAAGAAGGGCTCGACACCCCTCAGCGCGTCACGGAGCAATTCGTGCGTACCCTCCTGGGCAGCTTCCTGTTCCGGGGCGACGATGTGTTCAAGCGGGTCAATGTCCTGAGCGGAGGCGAAAAAAGCCGGTTGGCCCTGGTGAAGCTGCTCCTCGATCCCCCCAACTTGCTGCTGATGGACGAGCCCACCACGCACCTAGACATGTCCAGCATCGACGCTCTCGCGTACGCTCTCGATCAGTTTGAAGGCACCTTGATCTTCATCAGCCACGATGTTTACTTCATTCGGGCCCTCGCCAAAGATGTGGTCCATGTGAACGCTGGTCTCTTAACGCACTACCCGGGCGGTTACCAGTATTACCTCGACAAAACCAAAGCGGTCTCGGAGCGGGCCGGTCTGACGGCGGGAACCGCCAGCCACAGCACTGCGCGCGCGCGATCCAGCGGACCCGCCCAACGTCTCAACCCAAATCAGAGACAACAAGCCGGTGGCGATGCCGACGGGTCCGGATCGCGCAAGGATCAGAAACGCCTGGAGGCCTCTCAACGCCAGGCTCGATCAAAACACCGAAAAGCTCAGGAGGAAAAAGTGTCGCACCTCGAAAAGGAAATTCACGACTTGGAGGCCCGCCAGGCGGAACTGATTGCCGAGCTGGAGAAATCGGAAACCTACGAAAAGCCAGGGGCGGCGGTGGCGGTCAACCGTGAGTTAGTAGGTGTCCAGGAGCAATTGGCGACACTGACGCCGGACTGGGAGCAGGCCGCGACCCGCCTGGCGGAAATGGAATAGTCAGCCACAAAAGGGATGTAACCGTTTCAACCAGAATCAAACCAATCCCGATTAGAAGGCAAACCTATGCTTGTTGTTCATGTCCACGTCCGCGTCAACCCCGAGTCGGTAGACACCTT
>JANXQE010000122.1 GCA_025356925.1 Limisphaerales bacterium
CTCCAGACATCGGCGGAGACGTTGAATTTCTCCAGAAGGATTTGTTGCGCACGCAATGCTTCGTTGATGATCGGGCCGCTGCCAAAAATGTGTGCGCGAAGTTTTTTCTTTTCAGGACTTGGCTTGAATTTGTAAAGACCACGCAGGATTCCATCCTCGACGCCTTCAGGCATCGGCGGCATCAGATAATTTTCGTTGTAGAGCGCGAGGTAATAGAAAATGTCTTCGCCATCGTGATACATGCGCCGCATTCCGTCAGCGATGATGACGGCAATTTCGAAATTGAACGCGGGATCGTAGGTGAGCAGGTTCGGAATCACGGTCGTCAAAATCAAACTGTGGCCGTCCTGATGTTGGAGCCCCTCGCCGTTCAAGGTTGTGCGACCGGCGGTTGCGCCGAGCAGAAAACCTTTGGCCTTGATGTCGCCGGCCAGCCACATCAAATCGCCGATTCGCTGGAACCCAAACATCGAATAATAGATGTAGAACGGCACCATGTAATGGCCGAAGGTGGCATAGGTATTTCCAGAGGCGACGAACGATGCCATCGACCCCGCTTCGGTAATGCCTTCCTCCAAAATCTGGCCGTCCTTGGCTTCGTGATAATAGAGCAACGACTTGCTATCGACTGGCTCATAGAGCTGCCCCTTGGACGAATAGATCCCGATCTCGCGAAACAGCGCGTCCAAGCCAAACGTCCGAGCTTCGTCCGGAATAATCGGCACGATATGGCGGCCGATGCCCTTGTGCCGAACCAGCAGGCTCAGCAACCGGACGAAGCCCATGGTCGTAGACATCTCGAACTTGCCGGACCCCTTCAAGAGTTCTGCAAAAAGGTCCAGCTTTGGAATCTCAAGGGGCGCCGCGGTGGTGCTGCGCTGTGGCAGAAAACCGCCCAGTTTCTTGCGCTGATTCACCAGGTATTTTCGCTCCGCGCTGTCAGCCGCTGGTCGGTAAAAGGGGGTTTCGGCAATTTCCTCATCGCTCACCGGAATGCCGAACCGGGCACGGAATTCGCGCAGCTCTTTTTCGTTCAGCTTCTTCTGCTGGTGGGTGATATTTCGGCCTTCTCCGGCCTCTCCCAAGCCATAGCCTTTGATAGTCTTTGCCAGAATCACCGTCGGCTGGCCGCGATGGTCCACCGCGGCTTTGTAGGCCGCATACACCTTGCGTGAATCGTGTCCGCCGCGCAGCAGCTTGTTAATCTGCTCGTCACTCAGGTGATTAACCAATTGCAGCAGTTCAGGATATTTGCCAAAAAAATGTTTCCGAGTATAGCTGCCGGGTTCAACGGAGTATTTCTGGTAATCGCCATCAAGGGCCTCTTCCATGCGCTTGAGCAGCAAGCCGGTTTTGTCAGCAGCCAGCAACTTGTCCCAGTCGGAGCCCCAAATCACCTTGATCACGTTCCAGCCCGCACCCTGAAACACTGCCTCGAGTTCCTGGATGATCTTTCCATTTCCGCGCACCGGGCCGTCCAACCGCTGCAGGTTGCAGTTGATCACCCACACCAGGTTGTCAAGGTTCTCACGCGCGGCCAAGGTTAGCGACCCCAGCGTTTCCGGTTCATCGGTCTCGCCATCGCCGAGATAGGCCCAGACTCTGGGTTCCTCGCCCGTCGTCAGGCCCCGCGCTTTCAGGTACCGGTTAAAGCGTGCCTGATAAATCGACAGCAGTGGCCCCAAACCCATCGAAACGGTCGGGAATTGCCAAAAATCAGGCATGAGGTACGGGTGAGGATAGGAAGACAATCCGCCCCCCTCGGCCAACTCCTGTCGAAAATTGTGGAGGTGGCGCTCATCGATTCGACCCTCGAGGAATGCCCGCGCATAGATGCCCGGCGTGGCATGCCCCTGGAAGTAAACCTGGTCCCCAACAAAATTCCCCGTGCGAGCCCGGAGAAAATGATTGAAGGCGACTTCGTAAAGCGTGGCAGCGGATGCGTAGGTCGAGATATGGCCGCCCAGACCGCTATGGGTGCGGTTCGCGTTGACGACCATAGCCATGGCGTTCCACCGCGTGTAGCTCTTCAGTCGGCGTTCCATTTCCCAATCACCCGGGAACGGCGCCTGTTTTTCCGGCGGAATGGTATTGATGTAAGGGGTGCTGACCACTCGAGGCCCCTCGACACCTTCCTCGCGTAATCGATCGGCGACGTTGCCCAGGAATCTGCTCTTGGCCATGGGCCCCTGGCTGCGCAGGGTATATTCAACGACCGATCCCAACGACTCCAGCAACTTATCTTCGGCTTCTCCGTTGGCCTGAGACGAAACGCCGGGTTCTGGTCCCACACTCAGGGCGTCCTTCTTCTGTGCTTTTAATTTGTCGCTCAAAATGATTCCATTACATCCAGGTTGTCCGACTGTCAAACCACGGGGTTGCGGAAAACGCGGGGCATTAGAACGAATGGCGCGTCCAATGCCAACAAAATAGTATAACACGCTCAGATATACATGGGAAACTAACACGCGCGTGAAGTGTTGCGATTTGACGCTGGTCAGCCCGGAAGAAAACCTCGCGTGCGACGAGGTGCTCCTCGAACTTTGTGAGGCTGGCTCCCTCGACGCGGTGCTGCGGTTCTGGGAGCCTTGCCGATATTTCGTGGTCGTCGGCTATGCCAATCACATCGCGGTTGAGGTCAACCAGGATTTTTGCCAGCGCCACGACATCCCCATCCTGCGTCGTTGCAGCGGCGGAGGTGCCGTCCTCCAAGGCCCTGGGTGCCTGAACTATTCGTTGGTTTTGCCCATCGCCAGTTCCCCTTCACTCGCAGGCATTGCCGGG
>JANXQE010000135.1 GCA_025356925.1 Limisphaerales bacterium
TGTCGTACGCGGTGCCATGATCCGGTGAAGTGCGAATGAAGGGCAAGCCGAGTGTCCAGTTGACGCCCTGTTCGAACGCCACCATTTTTAGCGGCGCCAGGCCCTGGTCATGGTACATCGCGACGACCGCATCATAATCGCCTCGGTAAGCATAATAGAATAGCGCGTCCGCGCTGAGCGGGCCGACCGCGTCGATTTGGCGGCGTTGAGATGCCCGGACCGCCGGCCCAATGGTCGTCAGTTCTTCGGTGCCGATTTTGCCGCCCTCGCCGGCATGGGGGTTGAGGCCGCACACCCCGATCCGGGCCCGAGGCAGCCCGAGGTCGCGGCAGGCCTGGGCCGCCAACCCGATGGCGGTCTCGACCTTTTCAGCCGTCAGCCGTTCCGAAACCGATCTCAAAGGCAGGTGGGTCGTCGCGAGCGCGACCCGCAACCAACGGCCACGATCATCCGTCCCGAGCAACATCATCGCGGTCCGTTCAGTGCCCGCGAGACTGGAAAGCATCTCCGTCTGGCCAACGAACTCGATCCCCGCCCGCACGATAGCCTCTTTGTTGACCGGCGCAGTGACCAGGCCGTCGAGTTCGCCACGCAGGCATCGCTCGGCACCCTCCCGCACCCAGGCGACCGCGGCTCGGGCCGCGATCGGTGAGCCGGCGGGCAAGTCCTGAGCCAATTCCTCCCGGTTTGGGTTAAAGATGCTGAACCGCTCTGAGCCGGGCGTTCCCCGCCCTGGACTCAGTGGTAAACCGAGCCCGAGCTTTTGGTTTAGTGTGTTCGCTACCGTGGCATCGCCGATCAATAGATATTTCGTATCGTCCAACGACGCTTCAGCCGCGAGTGCCTTGAGTGTAACCTCTGGTCCAATCCCCGTAACGTCACCCAGTGAAATTCCAATAAAGAGCGGCGAGTCCACTAAAAGAAATACTGGACGAACGTCTTCTTGCGCAGCCGATCCAGCCATTGCTTTTCAAGACGATTTCGCTCGTTCGAAAGCAGGGTTTTTTCGATCACATCCCGCACTTCACCCAACGGCTTGTCATGGGCGGCGCGGATCTCGTCGACCGTCAGCACGTAACACTCACTCCCGGTTTCGATGACCCCGCTGCACTCCCCCGGCTTGAGCGCGAACGCCGCCTCGGCCAGCTCACGCCTCAGCGCGGAGCGATCGTACCACACTCCCTCGCGACTCTCAGGCGAGCCCTGTGAATACATCGCCGCCATTTCAGAAAAGCTGGCCCCGTCCTTTAACCGGACAATGATTTCCTCGGCCAGCTTCTTGGCATTGGGTGCCTGCGGATCAGAGGATTGATTCAGCGTAATCCTTCTGACCTTCACTCGGTCCTCTTCTTTAAAGTCATCGCGGTGCGCCAGGTAATAGGTTTCGATCTTGTGCGGCGAAATGATGATCTCAGACGAAATGTTCTTGAGTCGTAGCTGCGCCTCGATGAATCGCTCTTTAATCCGCTGGCGGAACTTTTCGTAGGAGATGCCGCGGGCTTCGAGCGTCTTGGTCAAGGTTGCGCGATCTCCAAAGTCGTTTTTGATGCTTTCCTGGACCAAATCGTCCAGAACACTTTCTGGCAAGCTGTATCCTGCAGCTTTGAACTCGTGAAGAATCAGTTGCCGTTCGACGAGCCGGTCCAGGTTCTCGTTCTGCAGCTTGTTGACCTCCTTCTCAAGTATCGCGGGGGTGCTCCGGTATTGGCGGATCAACAGCTCTTCGGTCTGCTGATTGAGCAGTTCCACCTCCTGGACCGTGATCACAGCGTCGTTGACGATCGCCCTGATCGCGTTGGCCAGTTCCGCGTGCGCTGCCACCGCACAGGACAAAAAAGCTGCCGCGGCCAGCCTGGTGCAACAAAGTTTCATTCTTGAGCGCGGGCAGTCTAGCCACCGACATTCCGGTTGCAAGGGACAAGTTCGGATGGGGCACCTCGAGCGCTGGTGGAAGCGCCAAATGCGCGGACCACGCGGACAGCGACCCCGCGTGCGCAACGAGCGGAGAACCGAAGTGTCATCGTCCTGTTAAATCCAATCGCTCTTCCTTCCGCATACTCGAGCTCCGCGGTTTGAATTGCCGAGTTCGCCGCTATTCGTCGGCCGCTTCATCCGGCGTCGTGGTGCTGGCTGCGCCGTCGCTTAATCGCGCCGCGCGTTTCAGCCATACCAGCAGGATGCTGATATCCGCGGGCGACACTCCCGAAATCCGGGAGGCTTGGCCAATTGTTCCAGGCCTGATCTTCGTCAGTTTTTGGCGGGCTTCCGGTCGCAGACTCGGTACTCCGGAATAGTCAAACAATGTAGGTATCTGTTTCTCCTCCAATGATTTACACTTGTTCACCTCATTTTCCTGGCGGATGATGTACCCCGCATATTTCAAGGTGATCTCGACTTGCTCCAGCACTTCTGTCGATAAGGTAGACTGATGCCTCACATCCTTGTAGCTGACTTCTGGCCGGCGTAGCTGCTGCGCCAGTGTTTCCGTCCCGACCCGCGTGCCTTCGAGTCGCTCGATCTCCCCCGCGATCGCGGCTTCCTTGGCTTTGAGCTTCAAAAAGTTTCTTTCCGGGAGAAGCCCGATCTCATGGCCAATCGTGGATAAGCGTAGGTCGGCGTTATCCTGACGCAGCAACAGGCGGTACTCGGCACGCGAGGTGAACATTCGATAAGGCTCGACGGTTCCCTTGGTGACCAGATCGTCGATTAACACACCGACATACGCTTGATCTCGGCGAAGGATTATTGGGTCCATGCTTTTCGTCCGACGCGCCGCATTGATCCCCGCCATGAGACCTTGCGCTCCAGCCTCCTCGTACCCGGAGGTACCATTTATCTGGCCGGCGAGGAAAAGGTTCCTGCACGTCTTGGTTTCCAACGACGGATAAAGCTGCGTTGGAAAGGCAAAGTCGTATTCAACAGCATAAGCCGGCCTTAGAATTTCAGCGCACTCGCAGCCGATAATGGTCTTGACCATTTCGACCTGGACCTCGAAGGGCAGAGACGTTGAGAAACCATTGACATAGATCTCATCGGTGGCGATTCCTTCCGGTTCGAGGAAGATCTGTTGTCTCTCCTTTTCGGGAAACTTAACGATCTTATCCTCAATGGATGGGCAATAGCGCGGACCAACCCCCTCGATAGCTCCGGAGTAGAGAGGCGACTTGTGCAGATTCGCGCGGATAACCTCGGCGGTGGCAGTGGTTGTATACGTGATGAAACAGGGGAGCTGCCCACCGAGTTGCTCCAGGATCGACCCGGGTGGATAGCCGTCCGTGTCGCCCCCTCTTAGCCTGGCCGGCCGTTCGGCATGTTCCACGTGGAACATTCCATGGTCGGAGTCACGTGATTGTTCCACGTGGAACAAATCATCCTTCCAGTATGTGAAAAAAGGAATTGGTTCATCGCCCGGTTGGGTCTCTGTTTTCGAAAAGTCAATCGACCTGCGGAGTAGTCTAGGCGGTGTGCCAGTCTTTAGCCTCCCTAGCTCAAGTCCAACGTCTCTCAATGACGCCGAAAGCCCAGTAGCCGCGGCTTCACCCGCCCGGCCACCGGATTGCTGATTCTGCCCAATGTGCATCAGACCCTTCAGGAACGTTCCCGTAGTTACCACCACTGTCGTCGCTAGATATTGAACATCCAAGGTCGTTTGGATCCCGTTGACCTCTCCACCCCTATGCAAGAGTGCCAGGCATTGAGCCTGACGGAGGTCCAGGTTTGGTTCCCGTTCGCAGACCCACTTAAGCCTGAACTGATACGCCTTCTTGTCGCATTGGGCGCGTGGAGCCCAGACAGCCGGACCCTTCTTCGTATTGAGCATCCGAAACTGGAGACCGGTCATATCCGTGGCCTTACCCATCTCTCCACCGAGGGCGTCGATCTCTCTGGCCA
>JANXQE010000145.1 GCA_025356925.1 Limisphaerales bacterium
CGCGTGTGTGGAATACCCAAAACGGCCAGCCTGTGACAGAGAAGCTCCGGCACGCGGATCACGTGGAATGGGCAGAATTCAGCCCGAACGGAGAGCACGTGGTCTCATGCTCGAGTGACAACACAGCACGGATCTGGGACGTGCGGACAGGCAACTCCTTCGGACCGCCACTCCAACACGCGCGCACGGTCCAAAAAGCCATCTTCAGCCCGGACGGTCGCCGTGTGGTAACGGCGTCACTCGATCGGACCGCCAGGATCTGGGATGCGCAGACCGGCGAAGCGCTCACCCCCCCACTGATGCACGGCCAATCGGTGTCCCAAGTTTGCTTCAGTCCGGACGGGCGGCGGATTCTGACTTCGTGCTGGAGTGGCACGTCGCGGCTGTGGGATGCAGACACCGGCCGGCCGCTGACAGAATGGCTGGATGGGGGGGGCTATGGCTTTAGTTCGTGCTTTGACCCGACGGGCTGCCGGATTGCCATTGGAGGGGATAGTGGGATTGTTCGCGTGTGGGATGCGCCGCTGGCGCCGACGCCGGTGCCGCCGTGGTTTTTGGCGTTGGCTGAAGCCGTAGCCGGCACGCGGTTAAGCGGGCGCGGCAATCCGGAATTGGCTTCTCGCCAGGAACTTGAGGACGTAGCCCAGCGACTCGCGCGGGTGCGCGAGGGAGATTTTTACGAGCGTCTGGCCCGGTGGTTTCTCGCGGATCCATCCCAGCGGCCAGTGTCTCCCTTCTGAGCCAAGGATTTCGCGTTGTGGCCTTCCACTTCTCCTGTACTCTTGAAACGTGAGCGACGTCACGGCCATTCTCACCGCGATCGAACAGGGCGACGGCAAAGCTTCGGAGGAACTGCTGCCCCTGGTTTACAACGAACTGCGTCGCTTGGCCGCGTACAAGATGTCCAACGAACCCGCGGGTCATACGCTCCAGCCCACCGCTCTCGTTCACGAAGCCTGGTTACAATTAGTAGATTCGCCGTCTCAGTCTTGGCAAAATCGTGCCCATTTTTTTGGCGCCGCCGCCGAGGCGATGCGCCGGCTTTTGATCGCGCGCGCCCGCCGCAAGGGCCGGCAGCGCCGCGGCTCTGGCGCCGAGCACCTCGACGTGGATCAGCTGGAAATCGCCAGTCCCGCGCCCGATGACCAGTTGCTCGCGCTCAACGAGGCCCTCGACCGATTCGCCGCGCAGGAACCCAAGCAGGCCGAACTCGTCAAACTCCGCTATTTCGTCGGTATGAAAATCGACGAAGCCGCGGATGTTCTTGGCATTTCGGAAGCCACCGCCAAACGTTGGTGGGTCTATGCCCGAGCGTGGTTGTTCCACGAGATCCAGGAAACGCAAAAGGGCACCTGAATCGGTGGAGTTCTGTTCCACCAGCGTGAATTCACGGTTTACCGGCAGTCGTTGAGTAGGAGCTAGGGATTATCTTTGGAAACGTAAGCGTGTTTGACGAACGTAATATCCTGCCTGGTTAGAGCTTCTGAGGGAGGACTACCGTATTTGCTGCCAGAAGGGTCGCTATCGGCCGCATACTTTATGGTGGCTGAGTTGAGCCAGCGCCGGCTTGAGGCATGGCCGTCAGCCCAGCTAAAAGTGCTGCTCGACCCGTGGAACACGGCAGGAGAGTCTACGAACGTACTGCCCGCAAAGTCATTGAGCGGTGTTCCTTCGAGATCAATTACCCAGGTACCCCAATTCTCGCCTCGAGGATCGTTTTCCTCCAGCCAGAGGATTCGCTCGGCCGGGTGGAGCAGGTGAGCTCGCTTGGTAAGGATTTTGGCTTGGGTGACATTGGCCCAAGGCTGGCCGTCGAACCCAGTGACACCCGAATAGCTGCCATAGGAAAAGCCCTGGCCCACAGGTCGCTTGAAACGAGTGTCCGAGGGGCAATGAATGACATTGGCCCCCTTTAGATACTGACCGAGGGCGCCCTGGAGGATGCACTGCTGCATGAGGAAGATTTCCTTTTGTTGGGGAGCCATCGTGTTGGCTTCAGGAGGTATAATCGGGAGACTTGGAGCAGGAGAAGAAGGGGGTTGGTACCGCCACGGGCGCTGCTGGATGCCATCGTTGTTGACAATATCGGTGTTGTTGAAGTTGACCAGTGTGTCCTGGCTGTCATCCGAGTACAAGATCCATGCCAGTCCCAACTGTTTCTGGTTACTAACACAGTTGGCGGCGGTTGCCTTGAGCTTGGCTTTACTCAGTGCAGGGAGCAGCATGGCTGCCAGCATGGCAATGATCGCAATGACAACCAGGAGCTCTATCAGCGTGAAGGCTGCACACAGCTCCCAGTCATTCCGCCGCCTTGAGTCGAGGATACCCATAGGGACATTTGGGTTGGCAGAGACTCGTCCGCGGCCCGGTCCGTTCATTCGAGCAACGAATGGCCAAGGCATGGTCCGCGATATAGCTGGGTTTTCGTTGGGGCTCACAAGTGGGGAACCTACACCCATTCCACCGATTTGTCTTTACCTTATCTGTGGTTAGTTTGAGATCGTCGACTTGTGGCCTCGAGGGGTCGCTTTAGCCGAAGACGACGCGGCAAATGATGATCGACGCTGCAACACCGACCAAATCCGCCGTGAACCCGGCCAGAAGCGCATAACGAGTTCGTTTGATCCCTACGGATCCGAAATAAACCGCCAGCACGTACAAGGTCGTTTCTGTACTGCCGTAAATAGTGCCACCCATTCGGCTCACCAGACTGTCAGGACCACACTGTTTCACCAAATCGGCGAACATCCCCAGGGTGCCGCTCCCGCTGAGCGGACGCATCAACACCATCGGGAGCAGCTCCGAGGGAAACCCAAGCGCCTGCATCAAAGGGTCGAGCGCGCGGCTCAATAACTCGATTCCGCCCGCGGCGCGGAACATGCCGATGGCCACCAAAATGGCCACCAGGTAGGGGATGATCCGGATGGCGACCTCGAAGCCTTCTCTTGCGCCGTCGACGAACTCTTCGTAAACCCTGACCCGGCGGAGCACCGCGTAAAGAGGGAAACCGGCAAGCAGAAACGGAATCGAAAGTCGCGAGATCGCGTTGATCACACGCACGAAAGTCTTTTGCCCTGCCAGATCGGCTTGAGGTTGAGCGGCGACCACTGCCGGAAACGCCAAACGCACGAAGAGATATAAGAAAAAGGCAAAGAACACGAAGAGGATCACTGCTCCGTAAGGCTGCAGGGGAGCCAAGCTTGGGGCCTCCGAAACGGCCTTCTCACCTTGAGCAGTGCCTGGTCCCTCTGGGAGTGCCGGCGTCCTGCCGGCGAGTCCCTCCGACGGCATGAGTGGTTCTGGCCGGCGAGAGTCCGACGTTCCCCGGTCAGCCGACAGGCGGAATATCGGCAGTCGTTGGAGCAGTTTAGCCGCGGTGACCCCAGACACAGCCGCGCAAGTGGTGGCTAAAATGGACGTGCCTACGATCGCCGTCGGGTTCGTGGAGTTATTAGCGGCAAGGATGGCGATCGCGGTGGCCGGAATCAGTTGTATCGAGCTGGTATTGATCGCCAGAAAGGTGCACATCGCGTTCGTAGCGGTGCCAGGACGCGAGTTGAGCGTTTCCAAATCCTTCATCGCTCGCAGGCCGAGCGGAGTTGCGGCATTGCCGAGGCCAAGGATTCCGGCCGCGATGTTCAGCACCATCGAACCCATGGCAGGATGTTCCGGCGGTACATCGGGGAAAAGCCAACGCAGGACAGGGCGCAATCCTCGTGCGAACAGAGCCACCAATCCGGCCCGCTCGGCCAACCGCATCATTCCCAGCCAGAGCGCCATGATGCCCACCAGCGGCAGCGCAGTCTTCACGACCGCGAACTCCGCCATCTCAAAACTCTTGTCGGCGACGTCCTTCAAATGATCGGTGCAACCGCCGATGACGACCGCCAGGAGAATCAGGCCAAGCCAGATGTAATTGAGCATTACTCGTTCCTTAGCGCTGCCAGCAGGTTTCCACGCAAAGCGACCCTGGTTGCCAGCCAGGTCCAGACCGCGCCATTGAGCAGCACCGCTCCCAGCGTGACCGCCAGCGAGCCGTACGGCAATTGTCGGGCGGGCGAAAGCAAAGCCGGCAAGACCGCTACCGCCGCCGCGGCCACACCGATCCCAAGACCGAGCCCCAGCAACGCCCCGTGCTCGGCCAGGACCAGCCATTGCAGCGCGCGCTTCCTGAACCCGACCGCAACGAGCAACCCCAGCTCTCCACGGCGCTCCAGCACGTTGCGCAGGACGACCACACCCAGACC
>JANXQE010000222.1 GCA_025356925.1 Limisphaerales bacterium
CGAAGACGCTCTTCGTGCATCTCAGGGAGCATGCCCAGGGCGGGCTCCCGGCGAATCCATTCGCCGAAGAACTCGCCCAGGCCAAACAGGTCCTGCGCCAAACTTACAACGTCGCATATGTCCAGCACACCCCTCTCGAACCAAGGGCCGCAGTCGCCGAATGGACCGGTGAAGTGCTGACCGTTTGGACCGGCACCCAAAACCCGTTTGGCTGCCGTGGCGAACTTGCCAGGGCTTTTCATCTGCCCGACGCGCGCGTCCGAGTCATCGTTCCTGATTTCGGCTCCGGTTACGGCGGCAAGCACTCAGGCGAGGCCGGCGTGGAGGCGGCCCGGCTCGCCAAGGCCGCCGGCAGGCCCGTCTCCTTGCGCTGGACGCGGAAGGAGGAGTTTACCTGGGCCTATTTCCGGCCCGCCGCTGTAATCGACATCGAGGCCAGCCTCAACTCGCAGGGAACGCTCACTTCCTGGCATTTCATCAACATTAATTCCGGCGGCTCGGCGATTGAGACCCCCTATCAAACGGGAAAAACGCGCACCCCTTTCATTGGTTCGGACGCTCCGCTTCGCCACGGTTCTTGCCGCGGCCTGGCCGCCACTGCCAACAACTTCGCTCGTGAAAGTTTTATGGATGAATTGGCCGCTGCGACCAATGTCGATCCCCTGGATTTTCGGCTGGCTCACTTGGAAAACTCCCGCCTCCGGGCTGTGCTCGAAACGGCCGCCCAACGCTTCGGCTGGAAAAAACGTTTCAAAAAGAAGACCCCGAGTGTGGGTATCGGCCTGGCCTGCGGCACCGAAAAAGGATCGTTCGTCGCTGCCTGTGCCGAAATCGCGATCGAGCGCGGCAA
Source organism: Limisphaerales bacterium (assembly GCA_025356925.1). Taxonomy (GTDB): domain Bacteria; phylum Verrucomicrobiota; class Verrucomicrobiia; order Limisphaerales; family UBA8199; genus JANXQE01. The sequence continues at coordinate 851 of JANXQE010000222.1, forward strand.
CATCCTCGTCAGGCGAGTCTGCGAGGTGTTTGAATGCGGCGCCATCCTCAACCCTTCCAACCTCCATTCCCAGGTTCAAGGTGCGATTATTATGGGTCTCGGACCAGCCTTGCGGGAAGAAATTCAGTTTGAAAACGGCGAGATTCTCAATCCTTCGTTCCGAAAGTATCAGGTTCCCCGATTCGCCGACATCCCCGAATTCGACATCCACCTGCTCAATCGCCCGGACCTCGCATCCGTTGGCGCAGGCGAAACCCCCATCATCGCGATCGCTCCGGCCATCGCCAATGCCGTGTTCCACGCCACCGGTCAGCGAGTTCGAGAAATGCCTATCCGCCTGCCGCCCGCCGGATGATCGTTCACGGGCCGGACCAGGAGTTGCGCGAGACACCGAAAACAATACCCCTCACACCTGCGTCCTCCAATGCCTCGGTCACCATCTGGCGCCAATTCTGGTCGGCTTCCACGAGCAGGATTTTTTTGCCCATAGTTGAGTCGTAAACCATTCACTCCACAAATCTGCGCTACTTAAGCTTCCGTCAACCACCGGTTCAACACTCGCACGCTATCCTTCACTGCTTTGAGCAAGGCCTGACGCGTTTCGGGCTGGGCCCCGGGCGCCCAATCATATTCGATGTGCAGCGAAATCGGAGCGTGATAGCCGACCTGTTTGAGCACCTTGAAAAAATCGGTTGCTCCCACTTCTCCCTGGCTCAAGGGTACAAACCGTTTCTCGCGGTCAACGTCCTTGACGTAAACAGTCCTCAGGTGCGGTTTGATTTTGTCGAACCTCTGGCGCCAATCCGGCCCGTGAACATTCCAGGCATGCGCAATGTCAAACGCGACCCCGACCTGCGCTGCCTCAAATCCATCGAGAATCTCGGCGAGCTCATCGAGGTTCCCGCCGGCATAAGTACGGCCTGAGGGAGAATGGTTCTGCATCACAGCACCGATTCCGAGTTCCTTGTTCAGCGCGGCCAGGTCCCTGAGCTGAGCTCTAACCTCGCGCAACTGTTTCCCCCACTCTGCGTCGACTGACCGATAGATGAAGCCAAGTCGATAGCGCTCAATCCCGAGCTTCTTTGCCGTTCGCAAGATAGATTCGGCCTGCGGTGATGCAGCGCTGGTAATCGCCGTAGTCAAATACGGCATGATTAAACCTCGTTTCCGTAAGGCTTCGACGTACGCCGGCAAGTCGTCCGCAACTCGCTCGGGCGCGATCTCCCCGTCCGGTCGTACCGGGCTGTCAACCCCAGCCAACCCAGCCTCGGCCGTGAACTCTGCCGCTTCGTTAAAGCTGAGTTTCAAGGGTTGGTACGCTTTGCTAAAAATCACGATTGGAAGTGGAACGCCCTCAGAGGCCTGACAAAGCCGCACGGCCTTGCCAGCCATGGCCAACCCAGCCGAGCCGAGTCCCAGTCGGAGAAGAAAGGCCCGCCGTGCGTGGGGTCGTACGTCCAGGTTTGGCGCAGCACTCATTCCGCAACCGGCTCCAATTTCACGTAGTCCAGCCCAGCCATATAGTTCTTAACGGCCCTTTCGTTCGCTCCGACGATCTCGATCGTCAGCTTGTGTTCGCCGGCCGTGAACTCTCGCTGCCCCAGCGTGAGCGGGCCGCTGGCGACAACCGATGGATGGTAAAGATCGATCGGCTCGCCCAGCTTTTGACCATCCAGGTAGAGCTGTACGATGCCGTAATCCGGGGCCTTGGTTAGTTGCAGGCTTACCCTATATTTTCCGGCTTGGGCCACCGGCAGCGCCAGATCCAGCTTGTCGCCCGGCTTTGCATTGATCCACCACAAGTGCGCATCATTGCTCCAGGACTCGCCGAAACCCGTCATGTCCTGTTCCTGCGGATCGCCTCCAGTCTTTGCCAACACTTTAAGGCTCTCTCCTTCAATCACGCCCTTAACCTTGACGCTCTCAACCGGAGTCCAGTACCCGACGCGTTGCTCCAGTGGAGCGGGGCGATACGGGTCCTTACCGTTCGCCGACAAATACCAATAGGCCGTAGCGGCATAAAGTGTCGGCCGCTGGTTCGGATAATATTTCTCGAGGCATCCCTCGAAGCCCTTTTGGAAGGGCACATTGTCCGGAACCTGCCAACGGTTGACTGAAATGTGGCCACGACTGCTCCCATCGTTATGAGTTTGATTGTGAAACGCATGCTGGAATAGCCCTGCGTCCGACCAGGCGTAGCCAAAGTAATCCTCCGAGCCTGTGCCGAAAGTGGACGGGAATTTTTCGCCGTCGACAAAAAACTTCTCGTCACCTTCACCCCACCAACCGCCTCGTGGATTCCAAATGTGCAGCATCATCCCGACAAAACGGCCCGTCCCCTCCGTCTTGACAACCGGCCAATCGATCTGCCGGTCCGGTTGGAGCGGAAGAAAGGCGTCCCGATGCCATTTGGCATGGAATCGGGCAAGCTGGTCAATCGGCCGCGAGAGTGGCGCGTGGGTCAATTCGAACCTCACCCGCCGCGACGTAGTTCCATCATTGATGACTTGAACGTTTGCTTCCCGCCCAAACGGCATGTACCAGTTGCAGTACCACCAGCCGTCTTCAGTCAATCCGAGTGGCAACGAGCGATACCGGTTCGCCCCAGGTGCGGTTCCGAAGAAATCACCCAGAGGCGCCCAAACGCTCGGCTCTTTCTCTCCATCCCAGTTGATTTGCAAACACAATTCGCGCAACAGATCACGGTCCTCAGGCGAGCCCGGCAAATCGAACTTCACGCGAATCCCCGTTATCGCTCCTGGGCCGGTTATGGCAGCAACCGCGCTCGACTGCTTCGCCCTCGCCTCTACCGTGCTCTCCAGGACTGCCGTGCCGGGATGCTCGGAGATGGAACTCGAACCGCAGTTGCTAAGCTGGTCATTGGCTCTATCCAAAGCCGCGAACTCTTCAGCCGTAAGGTCGCGTTTGAATGTGGGTACCCTCGTTCCCTTTGGAAACGTTTCGTAAACGAAATGGTAATAGGCCCCCCACCCTTTATCAGCCACCACTTTGCACGATTTTTGGTAAGGAATCGGCGTGTAATTATTCCAGCCCCGCGCCACGGTATGCACTAAAGCGGAGCGATCAAAAGGAGCGTTCTGGCGATCGAAATAGCCCTGGAAGGGCAGGTCCACCGCCGGCTCGCTGGCTCCGTCCAGGTAGAGGCGAACATGCCCTCCTTCCGGCGTTGCCGACCAGATCCGCCAAATACACCCGGGCCCTTGCATTTCGGCCATGACCGACTGATCTCCTTCTTTCCGCATGATCCCGTTACCATCACCATTCGCATCCCAATTGATATATTTGTCCGTGGCTACATCGTAGCGGCTTTTACGATCGTAACTGGACCACTGCGCACATTGGTCTCCGAGCGCCGGCAAGGTGGCCAAGTATTCCAGATCAGTGATTCGATGGACCAGATCTATGTAGGACAATTTCTGTTCACCTGCTCCCAGAGAAAAGCACAGCGCCAACGGTGCTAGTGAAAAGAGCCACGTCCGGTTCATAAGGTTAGTTCAGTTCGCGGCCGCCCTGGGCGACCGTCTCTTTGTCGAAAACCCGCGATCCCAAGGTAATTTTCCTGGGCACGGCTTCGCCGTTCAAGATTTTCAAGGCGGTGTCGATCGCCTCCGCTCCTCCCGTCGGGTATTGAAAGGTTGCATCGATAATCCCCTGCTGCACATAACCGACCCCTTCCTGGGGTAATGCATCGACGCCGACGAACAGCATCTCCCTCTCGCGCCCGGCCGCCTTGGCCGCCAGGTACGCACCGTGCGCGCCAGGATCGTTGTGCGCATAAACACAATCGATTTTATTGACCCGCGCGAGCGCAGATTCCATTTCCTGGCGTGCGTTCGGCTCGAGCCATTTCATGTCGGCATCGAAAACCACTTCAACGCCCGTACCGGCGATCGCTTCTCGGAACCCGCTGTCCCGATCCTGTCCGGGAGTTGAAGTCATGAGTCCTTTGAGCTCGACCAGTTTGCCTTTGCCGCCCAACTTCTTGACGATCCATTCACCCGCCGCATGGCCAATCTTTTTGTTATCGGCACCGATGAAACACGAGTACTTGTCCCCGAGCACGCTGCGATCCAGCACTATGACGGGAATCCCCGCCTCCATCGCCTTGGCCACCGGTTCGGTCAGGGGCTGAGCTTCCTTTGGGCTAATGATAATCAGATCCACACCCGCGCTCACAAATTCTTCAATATGCGAACGCTGTTTCAGCGTATCGTTCTGGGCGTCCTTAAAAGTGACCTGCAAGTTGGTATGCTTGTCGGCGGCCGCTTTGATCTGCGCGTTCATCTCCACCCGCCACGGCTCGCCCAGATTGCATTGGCTCATCCCGATCGTATAACTCGACTTGGGCTTCTTTTCCGAAGCGCCCTTCAAAGCCGCCTCGGGTTCCGGCTTGCCACATCCGCTCAGAATGATGCTCGCTGCGATTACGCTCGACAATAGGAAGGAAGAGACGAGGTTTTTAAAGTGCGGCATAAGTCAGCCCTTGATAGCTCTTTGGCCCACTAATGAAAAGCGATTTTTGGGTGCGCAACCCCGCCTGGAGGAGGAATCGTTTACCGCAAAAACCGAACTTCTCTAGAACATTTACAGAAGAAAACGAAGGGAACAAAGTGGATGCTGGGCCGATCAAAAGGGCTCCACGCCACGTCGTTCGGCTATTCGGATTTCGGATTTCGGCCTTCTTTC
>JANXQE010000299.1 GCA_025356925.1 Limisphaerales bacterium
GCAAGCCGATCGGCGGCCGAGTTTGCATGGGTAGCATGAAGCGGCGTAAACGCCGCGCTCCGTCAGCATGAACCCGGTCTATTTCTTGAGTTGGATTTGCTTCCGAGCCCTGTACAAGTTTTATTTTGGATGGAGGGTTTACAACCCTGAGCGCGTACCGCTCACCGGGCCGGTGATTCTCGCCTCGAATCATGCCAGTTTTCTCGACCCGCCTCTCGTCGGTGCGGGGCTGACACGTGGCATCAACTACCTGGCACGCGAGAACCTCTTTCGGTTCCCCGTTTTAGGGCAAATCTTGCACCAATGGCAGGTCGTGCCGGTGGACCGTGATGGTGGAGGCGCAAAAGGGCTCAGGGCCATCCTCGATCGGCTGTTGGCCGGCGGCGGCATCATCCTCTTTCCCGAGGGAACCCGGACCCGGGACGGGAGGTTGCAGAAAGCGCGGTCGGGCATCGGGCTCGCGGTCATTAAATCGCCCGCACCGGTCGTCCCGGTCAGGGTCTTTGGCACCTTTGAAGCCTACAACCGGCATATGCGCTTCCCTCGGCCGTGCCGGAGGGTGACCGTGAAATACGGCCGGCCGATGCTGTTCGAGCAGCTTCGAACCGAATCCAAATCCTGTTCCAAGCAGAGGCTGAAGGAAATCTACCAGCAAGTAGCGGACGATCTTATGGGCGCCATCGCCGCGCTCGAGGCTCATGCGGATAAAGAGACTTTCCCGTAGCCTTTTCGCCGGCGAGCGCGCCAGTCCGTTGGCGAAACCTGCGGCGGGCGGTCGCCGGGTTCATTGAGCCTCGCTCAGATGCCGAGGTTCGAAAGCGTGTTGCTGATGGCGTTGACGATTTGCGCCAACCGCGGATGAGATTCGCGGAGCTCGGCAACGGAGGAACTAAGGCCCTCCAGGGAAAGTTTCAGCAGACGCGGGTTTCGTTCTGTGCGGGTCGCCTCGTGCGCAGAAACCTCTGCGAACCCCGCGATACTCTGGGCTTGATCGCCGTGGGTTTTGGACAATTCGGCCACCTCGGATTTGAGCGTGCCCAGCAACTGGACGAGTTCGCGGCGACGATCCTCCTTGATCGTGTCCGCGCCTTGAATTCTGGCTTCGATTTTTCCGATCGTATCCTCGATCATGGTTGTGCTCCCATTTCTCGCCTGATGATAGGCCGATGCCTCTAACCAGCAAGGAAAACGTGGAAGGAGCAGGCAGCGTATGGATGCGAGGTTCATCGGGCAGGTCGAGTCATTAGCGCAGGTTTTAAATCTGCTGTAACGCGGACCTGTGGTCTTCGTGGCGCGGGGAAAGGTTTGGCGCAGCGGGTTTATCTCACGCGGGCCGACTGCAAGTCGGCGAGCCAGCAGCGGGACGCCTCCGCTAGGAGTGGGTGGCCCCTCGCTGGGGGGCAGATTTTCAAACCGCGCGGCCCAGCAGGGGAGCGACTGTCTTCCAAATCTCGGCCTCGACCTCTGGCACCGCTCGCGTCGCGTCGATTCTGCGCACGCGGTTAGGTTCGGCTGCCGCGATGGCTTCATAGCCGCGCGCGACGCGGACAAAGAAGGCTCGATCGGCTTCTTCTATGCGATCACGGAGGATCGGTTGGGTGGCTTGGCGCTTTGCCCGTCGATGTTCACTCGTGGTTTCGGATACGGCCAGCAGCAAGGTGAGGTCCGGTCGGGTTTTACCCACGGCTGAATCGATGATGGCAGCCACCATTTTCAGATCAAGTTGGCGGCCATAGCCCTGGTAAGCGGTCGTGGAATCATAAAAACGATCGCACAGGACGATTTCACCGGCCTGCAGGCCAGGGCGGATGACCTCGCGGACCAGTTGCGCCCGACTCGCGTTCATGAGGAGCAGCTCGGCCTCGGGCGTCATGGCTTGGTTGTTTGGACTGTGCTTGAGGGTGTGCCGGATTTCCTCGCCAATGGGCGTGCCCCCGGGCTCGCGCAGCGTGCGGACCTCACGCCCCGTCGACAGGAGACGGGCGGCCAGCCGGCCGATTTGGGTCGATTTGCCGCTGCCCTCGTTTCCCTCAAAGGTAATGAACAGTCCCTTCATGTAGTAATCTTGCGGTTACGTGGAAGAGCCAGGGACTCGCAGGATTTCTTACGTCCGAAGAGCGGCATGGACTTCATGGCGTTCGGTTCAGCCGCGCTTGGCGCGCGGACCTTTGGAGGTATCATCGATGACCCAACCTTTCGACTTTAGCTCGTCGCGAATCGCGTCCGCGCGCTTAAAATCCTTGGCTTTCCGGGCTGCCTGCCGGCCTTCGACCAGCGCAACAATTTCCGCCGGCACGTCGGCTTCCTTAGGTGCTCCGACACCGAGCACGGTGTCGGCTCGGTCCCACGCGGCGAGGGCGGATGCGGCAGCAGCGGCATCCAGTGAATTGCCAACGAGTTGGCGGTTTAAGTCAGCCACCCATTGGAACACGACACCCCACGCTCCCGAAATGTTTAGATCGTCGTCCAGCACCTCAGACATTTGCCGCGGTAACCGCTCATCCCCGCGCACGGACGCAGAGCCGGCTAGTTGGCGCAGTTTGGCGAGACATTCGTCGATTCGGAGTAAGGATGCGCGAGCGGCCTCCAACCCCTTCAAAGTAAAGTTGAACGTCTCACGATAATGTGCCTGGAGCAGCAGAAACCGGAGTTCCCGGCCCGAAAACCCTTTGTCGAGGAGGTCTCGTAAGGTGTAGAAGTTTCCGAGCGACTTGGCCATTTTTTTCCCCTCAACCATGAGGTGGGCTCCGTGCATCCAATATTTGACGAAGGAGTTGCCCGGAGCCTGCACCGCGGCTCCCTCGCTCTGCGCAATCTCATCCTCGTGATGCGGGAACGCGAGGTCCTCGCCGCCGAGATGGAGATCGAAGCTGGTGCCGAGCAGCTTCATGCTCATCGCGCTGCACTCGATGTGCCAGCCGGGCCGGCCTTCACCCCATGGGCTGGGCCAAAAAACCTCGCCGTCCTCCGGAACCCGCGCTTTCCACAACGCGAAATCCGCGACGGATTCCTTAGCGTACTCGTCGCTCTTCACGCGCTCGCCCACGCGCATTTCCTCGAAATTTAGCTTGACCAACTTTCCGTACTGACACCCTGCCTCTTGATATTTCTGAATGCTGAAATACACCGAGCCGTCGCTGGCACGGTAAGCGACGCCGCGGGTCATCAGCTTTTCGATGAGCTCAACGATATCGGCGATGTGCTGGGTCGCGCGCGGAGTTTCCTGGGGCATCCGGCAGTTCAGGGTTTGGAGGTCCTCAAAAAAGGCCGATTCGAACTTGGCGGTGAATTCGCGCAGGGAACTGCCGGTCTCGCGCACGCGCTTGATGATTTTATCCTCTACGTCGGTGACATTCATCACGTGATGAACGGCAAACCCCTTGAACTCCAGATACCGCCGGACCAGGTCACCGAACACGAAAGTGCGCCAGTTGCCGACATGAGCAAAATCGTACACTGTCGGTCCGCAGCAGTACATGCCAACCATTTGGCCCGCCGGGTCCAACGGGACGAACTGCTGGACCGTGCGAGAAAGGGTATTGAATATTCTCAAAGCCATGTGCGAATGCGCAAAAGGTGAGGCACGAATCAGTGAAAGAAAAGGGAAAAGTCCGGCGAGGCATGGGCCGAGGCGAGTATCCGAGACTACCGCGCTGCGGCGCGCGGTCATTCCCGCCCGCAGCAACGAAAGGATTGGGTCGGGGCGCTGGAAAGCGCCCGTCACCGGCCGCCTGGAGAGGGGGCGCACCGCTTGCTCCGGCATCCTTCGATACAACGCTTGAGTTTCGGAGCGGCACCAGGTACACGAGTGCGGAGCCCGACGGTCGTGTCGAGTGCCGGCCTAAAAGTGGCTCCAAACCATGAAGTCAATTCAAGACGTCAGAATCGTTCTGAGGCAATTCCGCGGAGGAGTTCTTCCAGTGATCCTCGCGGTCGTCGCTGCAGCCGCCTTAGCCCCGAATACCTGGGCCTCACCGAACGTAGTTCTTTGGGACACCAGCGCCCCACTGTCCAGCTCTCCCAATGTCGAAGACCGGAGTGGATGGAGAATCGTCCCCAATGACCTCCTGACGCTCGAGACCGACCCGCCCAAGGCCAGTTCCGACCCGGGCTATTATGGTCGGGAATATGCCTTCAAAGGGGACGCTGTCGTGGAGAACCAAAAGCTATTGGCAGTGTTTTGGTCGGCGACAGGTCGCATTGTGTTTTACTCAAAGTCGGACAACTCGCCGCCGAGTAGTTCCACCCGGGCGAACGCTCCGGCCATCACCAAGGTAGTGGAATTGGCTCCGCTGCTATCCAAAACCAAATCCGTCGCCCTTGACCACATCGAGGTCTTGCGCAATGCGGAGGATGAAGTAGTGCTGCAGGTCGTCTTTAAGGACTCTCCAGGGTGTTCCGCCGTGCTCGGTTTTGGCAGGACGGAGATTGTAGATGTTAAACCATCGGCGGTCATGAACGGGGTGAGTATCTTGGGCGCGTTCGAATACGGGGTGGTGCCCAGCTTTATCGGTGACGACTTAATCTTTGCGGCGCAAGAGAATGGTTCAAACGAGACCCTCTGTTTGCCTTCGGAGAACCTCGTCTTGGGGCTGTTGAAGGGCGAAGCCTCTGAGTTGGTGATGACTTGGCCTGCGGGTAAACAGAAGCTGCGGCTCGGGATGAGTGAGGCACAAAACGGTCCGCGCTCGATCAAATCGATCGATTTCGACAATGGCGGCCAGAGCTTTTATTTGGCGCCGCTGGCCGCGGCGGGCCTCTGGCACAAGGAAGTTTTGACGCCCGCCTATCTGGAGAAGGATGTGGCCATTAGCTGGAAACGACCGTTCCCCGCCCATTGGAAAACCCAATTGTACGAGGAAGCGTTGAAGACCACCTTTGCCTTCAGGGAAGCCAAGGGCGATATCTGGCGGGGAGTGCCGGGTTCGTATGATTACCCAGTGTGGTTCGACGGCGACCAGACATTTTATCACCTGAGCAAAAAGGTCCCGCCAAAGGGCGAGTCTGTTATCTATTTCCTTGAAGGGCAGGGGACTCCAGCCTCGATCTCCACGCCCGTGGAGATTATGAGAGCCTCGCTAGGCAGACTGGTCGCCGATCCAATTCTCGATGTTGTCGGGCGAAAGCTCCGCACCCACCATCGCCGCGGCGGCGAGGGAGTTCATCGCGCTTGCACCTGCGGCTGTACGGAGGCCATCCAGGCCGTTTTCGAAGCGGGCGAGGAAGTTGCTCGGAAGGACGACATTCAGGGGGATCTCGAGGACATGGTCTACTTCGTCCACCACCACGTGGATCGAATCAACGAATACCGACGGTTTGCTGATGACCTGATTCAATTTTTCAAGGTGAACAAGACCGCCTCCCCCGAACTCGGTCCATATCTCGACAATTTGGAGCAAATTATCCAGCAAATACCGCAGGAGTATGGCGTCCAGCAGGAGAATATGAAATCGTTTGGCTACGCCGATGAACTGGTCCGTCGCACACTGGCGCTCACGGAGAAGAAAGATCCCGATAACCTGAAGGCGTATATGGAATTGCTCAAGGAATGGCGGGGCATGGGCGGTGCGCAAGATTATGTTTTGGCCCAATGCCACACGATCACGAGAAAGTTAGCGCAGGAAGCCGGCTACGGCTGTGCGACCGAGCCCAAGGCGGTGGTCGTGGCCCAGGAGGTGCGGGCACGCGCCCGGCAGTGTTTGCGGAACCCGGACGGCTATGAAATCTGGGCTGATTACTGAACCTCTGAGCCGGGGCTCTGACTCAGTCGGCGCGGGGACATTCCTGTCCACAGCAATCTCCGAACCGACAGTCGCTCTGAACATCCCTCACGCGCTACTACCCACGTGCCTTGCTGCGGACAGGAATGTCCGCGCCCCGTTCACGCGGCTCTTTGTATTGACCATGATGGTACTGATACCTGGCTGCGAGCGTTCTCCTTCAGGAAATCCATCCGCTGAGCAGAACGCCCCCCCACAAACCAACAACTCGGCGTCGAGCCCGGCTCCGGCAGGCTCGAGTGCGATGATGGTCCAAATTCCCGCTGGTCGGTTCATGATGGGCGATCCTGACGAGGTCGATGCGCCACCTCACGAAGTGATGCTCAGTTCCTTCTACCTCGATAAATTCCTAATCACTCAGGACCAATTCCAAACGGTCCTGCACGAAAACCCGTCCCGATGGAAGGGTGGCAGTAATCCAGTCGAGCAAGTTCGCTGGTCCGATGCGGTGCGGTTTTGCAACAAGCGATCCGAGCTCGAAGGGTTGGAGTCCTGCTACGATCTTAAGACTTGGAAATGCAATTTCGAGGCCAGTGGCTACCGCTTGCCGACGGAAGCCGAATTTGAGTACGCGAGCCGAGCTGGCGCGACGACTCCCTATATCTCAGGGGATACACCGGCCAAACTGGGCGATTTTGCCTGGTTCGACAAAAACTCCGGCGGCCATCCGCGGCCGGTGGGGCAAAAGCAGGCCAACGCCTGGGGACTGTATGACGCGTGTGGCAATCTTTGGGAATGGTGTAATGATTTTTACCAGGTGGACTATTATATGGCGTCCCCGCGCCAGGATCCTAAGGGTCCCCAGGAAGGCAAGACCAGGACGGTTCGCGGCGGCTCGTGGAGAGCCACCGCCGAGAACTGCCGGTCCGGTTACCGGTACAATGAGAATCCCGGGTATGCTGACGTCTGTTTCGGGTACGACATCTATGGGTTCCGTTGTGCCAGGAGGCTCGGCGCGAAGCTATGAACGGCATTTAGGAAATTCCGCCCAAAGCCGGAGTCGAGCGGAACGCTCCAAAGACCGTCGTGGCTTCAGCCGGCGCCGGCCAGATCACCGCGCCAGAATCTGCTTCTTCTGGGTCTCGTACTCCTCGGGCGTAATCGCCCCTTGATCCTTTGCCTTCTTCAGGTCGATCAACTCCTGACCGCGAGTAGGCTGGTTGCTGGTTGTCCGGTCCTTCCCCTCACCGATTGACCACGCGCAACTCGAAAAAAAAGCGCTCAGAATGCCACAGACTATCAGTATCGCTAAAGGTTTGAATAGTCTCATTGGTTCTGTCCCTCTGGTTAAGGTTTTCACTTGGCTGATTTTGATGCAGTGCACTCCATGGCGACCTGCACCAACGCCAGAATCATGGTGATTTCCACCCGAAAAGACAAGCTCCGGCTGGAAGATTCCGCCAAAGCGCCCATGAGAGCTCACCCTCCACGCGTCCAACTTTCCGTGAACCATCCGCTTGTCCGAAGGTTTTGGAG
>JANXQE010000328.1 GCA_025356925.1 Limisphaerales bacterium
GCCATCGCCTCCGAGGCGATGGCTGAACGCCGTGACATTTGTGCTTCACGGCTGTCTGTAATAATGTCAATAATACGCGATTAATTTCGAACGGGATTTTGCATGTCTTACTCAATGTCGGATTTGTTGCAGTTGGTGGTCTCGGAGGGAGCTTCCGATCTCCATATTCGTGTCGGCGCGCCGCCGGTTATCCGCGTGCACGGTATTTTGCACCGCGTCGAAGGGCCCGCGCTTAAGCCGGAGGACAGCGAAGAGCTGATGCGCAGTATTACCTCGGAAGATCACATCCAGCACGTGCGCGAGCGCGGCGGTGCCGACTTCGGGTTCGCCTTTGGCGAAATGGCGCGCTTCCGGGTGAGCGTCTTCAAGGAAAAAGGGAATTTCGGTATCGTGCTCCGGCAGATTCCGAGCAAGCTCCTGACGATGGAGCAGATTGGCATCCCGCCTTCGGCCAAGGAGCTGCTCTACAAACCGCGCGGACTGGTCTTGGTCACCGGCCCGACTGGGTCGGGTAAAACCACGACGCTGGCGTCGATGATTAACATCATCAACGAGGAACGCGACGAGGCGCACATCATCACGATCGAAGACCCCATCGAGTATTACCACAAGCATAAGAAAGCCCTGGTGACTCAGCGCGAAATTGGCGTGGACGTGCCGAATTTCGCGGAAGCCCTCCGCCGTGCCTTGCGCCAGGATCCCGACGTGGTTTTGGTCGGCGAAATGCGCGACTTGGAAACCATCGATGCGGCCATCACGGCGGCGGAGACCGGGCACTTGGTCTTTGGAACCCTGCACACGACCGGGGCCGCCAAGACGATCGACCGCGTGGTCAACGCCTTTCCGGCCAACCAGCAGGAGCAGATTCGTATCCAGCTCTCTACGGTGATGCAAGCCGTGATTTCGCAACTGCTCATTCCGCGCATCGACAAGCCCGGCCGCGTGGCGGTGTTCGAGATCATGGTCAACACCCCTTCGATCGCCGCCCTGATTCGCGATAATAAAACGTTCCGGATTCAGTCTGACATCCAGACCGGCGCCAAATACGGCATGGTGACCCTCGACTCATTCCTGATTGAGAAGTATCTTGCCGGCATGATCGCCCGGGAAGAAGTCGTTACCAAAGCCCAGGATCCCGTTAGTATCCAAGCGAAACTGCAGGAACTCGAACTCGCTCAGGCCGTCGGCGTCGACGTCGCCGCCGCGGCAGCCAGTGCCTCGAAGGGGTAGGCGGAGTATCATGCACCAAGCCAGTATGAAATCCGAAGGGCGAACACCGGGGAAATCCGAAGGCCGAAATCCGAAGGCCGAGAGAAATCCGAAATCCGACGGCCGAAACCCGAAAAGCAGCTGTGTAACGGGCGCGCCAAGTCCGGGTCTCCACCTTCTCCTCGGGAGGAGCGAGCTGGGGCCACTTGTATCCTCTCTCGGACTCCGATTTTCGGATTTCGGCCTTCGACCTTCTTTCGGGTTTCGGCCTTCGGCCTTCGGATTTCAGCCTTCCTTCGGCCTTCGGCCTCCGGATTTCCAAGCCTATGTCTGAAGACATCTCAAACCCATTATTGTCGCTGGTTAAGGAACGAGGGCTGGTTGACGATCTGCAGTACGACGAGGTTCTGGGCGAATTCAAACGGAGCGGCAAGCCGGTCATCCAAATCCTGCAAGACTTCGGGATCATGGAACTGGATGACATCCTGGGCATCATCGCCGACCAGCTCAGCACGGAGGTCGTGAAAATCCGCGACAGCGACTTAACCCCTGAGTTGCTCAAAAACGTGCCGGGGAAAACCGCGCGGATGTACCAGTGCATACCGGTCAGCCTGGACGGCTCGACCCTCCGAATTGCGATGGTCGATCCGCTTAACCCGGCCCGGATCGATGAGTTGAATTTCGTCTTAAAGAAGGACGTGCAACTGGTCATATCCGACCCGGCGATGATCCAGAAGGCACTGGAGAAATTTTACCCGGGTGGCGGCATCGGCGCCGACGACGGCAGCTTCTCGGAAATCCTGAAAGAACTCGGCTCGGACACTGAACTGGCCAAGGGGGTCAAGGTGGCGGATGCGGAGGACGACGCAAACGCCATGAAAGACCTGGCGAACCAGGCGCCGATTGTCCGGTTTGTGAACCTCGTCCTGTATCAAGCCGTCCAGGACCGCGCCAGCGACATCCATTTCGAGCCGTTTGAAACCGATTTCCGGATCCGCTACCGTGTCGACGGCGCGCTCTACGAGATGTCGCCTCCGCCCAAACATCTCGCCCTGCCGGTTATTTCCCGCATCAAGGTCATGTCGAACCTGAACATTTCCGAGCGGCGCATCCCGCAGGACGGCCGTATTGCCTATCAACTGGGCAATAAACAGATTGATTTGCGGGTGTCCACCCTGCCGACGCAGTTCGGGGAATCCGTCGTGTTGCGTGTGCTGGACCGCACCGCGGTCAACCTGGAAATCGAGAGCCTGGGGCTGCCCAAATTCATCTACGATTACACCACGGAGGCCGTTCAGCGGCCAAACGGGATCATGGTGGTCACCGGCCCGACCGGCTGCGGCAAAACGACGACGCTGTACTCGTGCTTGCGGCGGGTCAACACGATGGACTCCAAGCTGCTGACCGCCGAGGATCCCGTCGAATTCGACATCGAGGGGATCATGCAGGTGCCGATTAACGAAGCGGTTGGCCTGACCTTTAGCAAAGCGCTGCGCTCATTTCTGCGGCAGGACCCGGACATTATCATGGTAGGGGAAATGCGCGATCTCGAGACCGCGCAGATCTCAATCCAGGCCTCGCTGACGGGTCACCTGGTGCTGAGCACGCTTCACACCAACGACTCGCCGGGCGCCGTCACCCGCCTGATCGACATGGGAGTCGAACCCTTCCTGATTTCTTCGACGTTGATGGCGGTGCTCGGCCAGCGTTTGGTGCGCCGGGTCTGTAACAACTGCCGCACCCCGTTCGAGCCCACGGAAGCACAGTTGGGACTGCTTAACCTCTCGCCGCATGACCTGGGCGAAAAAGTCTTCTATTACGGCCGCGGCTGTTCGGTCTGCAATGATACCGGCTACAAAGGCCGCAAAGGAATTTTCGAGTTGCTAGTGATCAATGACGCGTTGCGCACCTTGATCAACGAACGCGCCCCAACCGTCGTTGTGCGCCAGAAAGCCATCGAGTTGGGCATGGTGACCTTGCGTGAAGACGGCTTGCGCAGCATATTTGACGGTGATACAACCATCGAAGAAGTCGTGAAGTACACATGACCTTGTCCGAATACGAGTTCAGCTAAAACAAAGGAGCGGTATGCCCAAGTATAATTACGTGGCCATGGATGCCCATGGCAAAGAAACCAAAGGCACGCTGGAAGTCGCCACCCAGAACGAAGCAATTGGCCGCGTCAAAGAAATGGGGCTGTTCCCGACGAAGATCGTCGAAGTGGATAAGGCTAAGGAGAAACAAAAAGACGGCGATAAGAAGGCCAAATCGTCGGCCAAGGGCGCCAAGGGCGGCAAAGGCAAAAAGCGCGGGGTAAATCTCAATATCAAGATCCCCGGCCTGGGCGGCGGGGTTAAATCGAAAGTTCTCACGACCTTTACTCGGCAGTTGGCGACCCTGGTGGACGCGGGTTTGCCCTTGCTGCGCGGGCTGCGCGTTCTGGAAAAGCAGGAACGCAACGCCACGCTCAAAGGCATTATCGCCGAGTTGGCGCTCTCCATCGAAGGTGGCAGTACTTTTTCCGAAGGTCTTGCCCAGCATCCCAAGGTCTTCAACCGGCTCTTTGTCAACATGGTCAAAGCCGGCGAACTGGGCGGTGTGCTGGAAGTCGTGTTGAATCGTTTGTCTGAGTTCATGGAGAAAGCGCAGAAGATCAAAGGCAAAGTGATCGCCGCCATGTTTTATCCGGTGGCAGTGCTCGTCGTCGCGACCGGCATCTTGATGATCCTGATGGTCAAAGTGATCCCTTCGTTCAAATCCGTCTTCGAAGGCATGTTGGAGGGCGCCCAGTTGCCCGCGTTCACCCGTCTGGTTCTCGGCATCAGTGATATGGTCAAGGACCACCTCATTTACACCATGGCCGGCATCGCCGTGTTCATCGTCTGCTTTAATCTCTTCGTTCGAACCAAGTTCGGCCGCCTGGTCTGGGACAAGATCAAACTCAAAATGCCGGTCATGGGACCGGTGGTCAGCAAAGTCGCCATCTCCCGCTTCACGCGCACTTTGGGAACCCTGGTCAGCAGCGGCGTGCCCATTCTCCAGGCCCTCACGATCGTCAAAGAAACCGCCGGCAATGTCGTCGTCAGCAATGCCGTCAATTCCGTCCATGAAAGTGTTAAAGAGGGCGAAACCATCACTGCGCCCCTCGAGGCCTCCGGCATCTTCCCCCCCATGGTGATCAGCATGGTTGACGTCGGTGAACAAACTGGCGCGCTGCCCGAAATGCTTCTCAAGATCGCTGACAACTACGACGAGGAGGTGGACAACGCCGTCGCGGCCATGACTTCGTTGCTCGAACCGATCATGATCGTCTTCCTGGCTGTCATTGTCGGCAGCATTGTTATCGCCATGTTCCTGCCCCTCATCGACCTGATGAATCGCGTCGGAGATTCCGGTGGCAAGAAGGATGAATGACGCCGATGCGGTGAGGCGCAAATCCGAAGGCCGAAGGCCGAAGCCCCGAAAGAAGGCCGACGGCCTTCGGCCTTCGGATTTCGGATTCCCTTCGTCCCAACCCTTCCCTTTTCTCGCTAAATTCGATTTTTTCCTGTTGACATCGCTTCGCTCTTCGTGTAAATACAATGTAACGACATTGCATGGGCGAACGATATACAATTGAATCCTTATGGAGTTTGATTGGAATAACCCGCCCTTCAATCTCGATAGTTCTTTGACGTTGCAGGAAATCGAAGAATCGTTCGAAGACGCCTTTGCGATTCGGTTATTGCCGGATTCGCCTCGGTTTACGGCCCAGACTAGGTTTTTTAACCTGGGGACGTCCAGTGGCGGGACGGGGATCTTCAGCGTTTATCGCACGAACGGAAAACAGATTCGGGTGATACACGCCCGGCCATTCGAGCCGGAAGAACGGTTCTTCTATCAGCGCAAGCTCGACCAGGCGCTGGCATAATAGACAAGTTAGACGGGTTAAATCGGTCGTGTGAGGTAAAAAGGCCCAAGCTGGACCCGCAGCCGAGGCCTGGTTTTTGAGAGCCCGATTTAGCCCCTCTAACTGGTTTAAGCAGTGATACATGCGTGCGATTGCCAAATGGGAAGAAGTGCCGATCTTCGATAGCGAAGAGGCGGAAGCGGATTTTTGGTCTGAAAACAGGCCTGACCTGCGCTTGATGGAATCGGCGGTCTCGGGCAGTACTGAGTCCTCCGAGTCAATTACCATCACCTTGCGCATGGACCCGCGCATGCTCGCTCGCATCAAGCGCCTGGCCCGGTCAAGGTACCTGAATTATCAGAGCATGATTAAACAATGGCTCAGCGAACGGATGGAACACGAGTTGCGCGAACGATGATATGAACCTCGAACTTCAAAAGAAGCCCGAAATCCGAAGGCCGAAGGCCGAAAGAAACCCGAAGCCCGAAACCCGAAATGGTCGGTCTGCGATCGCCGGCCCTGAGGCGGCTCGGGCTCTGAATTCGGATTTCGGATTTCGGCCTTCTTTCGGCCTTCGGATTTCGGCCATCGGATTTCGTCCACCACGCTCGGCGCAATCCGCGTTTACGCTTATCGAACTTCTCATCGTCATTGCGATCATCGCCATCCTGGCGGCCATGGTCATCCCCATCTCCGGGGCGGTGAACCGGAACAAGATCAAGGCCAAGGCCCGGGTTGAGCTCGAGCAGGTGGCCACGGCAATCGATCTGTATAGAGCTAAACTGGGACACTATCCCCCGGACAACCCGGGCAACGCGTTAATGAACCAGCTCTATTACGAGCTGCTCGGGACAACCTTTACCAACGGCGTTTACACAACCCTCGATGGCAGCGCGCAAATCAGCTCGGCGGCTCTTTCGACGGCATTCGGAGCGAACAAAGTGGGCGGCTTCATCAACACCAGCCAGGGCACCGCCGGCGATGAAGGGCGGGTGGCCACTTCGTTCTTGAATGGGTTGAAGCCGGGCGAAATCCTTACCACCAGGCCTGGTGGCACGGATCTAAAGCAATTGGTGGCGGCGGTGCCCGCGCCTCCGAACTGGACGAACTACATCTGCTACGTTTCCTCAAGCCCGACGAACAACCCGAACTCGTATGATTTATGGGTTGACCTCGTCATCAGCGGTAAAACCAATCGGCTGAGCAACTGGAGTACACAACCGATAACCCTCCCCTAGCAAAGGAAAGCGCCTATGCCTACAATTTTAAGTCCGAGGCCAGACTCCGGGAAGAAAACCGTGCCGGTGAAATGGCGGGACAGCTCTTGGTGCCCGCGGATCGTGGTTCGGCCTTCCAACCGCCAAAGACTTTCGTCCGATTCGAATTTCGGACTTCGGATTTCGGCCGTCGGGTTTCGGCCTGGCCGCGTTCAGATTTGGTACCCACCGATCCGGCTGCAGCAACGCCCGCGTTCCTTCAACACCTCA
>JANXQE010000361.1 GCA_025356925.1 Limisphaerales bacterium
CCAAATCCGCCGCCGGGAAACTGCCCGTAAGCATCCATCACGGTTTGATAATTCCGTTCGGCCGCTTGCAGGTGTTGTTCGTTGCGGGATTGCTGGTAAAAGACCCCCGGTTCACGAAAGCCCTCGGAGATGTTGACGTTGTGCCAGTTGATCACGCCGCCGTCCCAGCGGGCCATGTTGTCATGGATCTTCTTTGCCAGATCCAGAAGCCAAATCTCGCCGGTTCGGTTGTATACCCAGTAAACGCTCTCGATGTTGTCGCCAAACCGAATCTTCGGCCAATAGCCGGCGCCAAAGTTCGCGCCCGGTTGCGTATTGAGCCATTTAAAATATCTGGTCAGGAACGGCACCACCCGCTCGTCACCAGTGTATTCAAAAAACGACTGCAACACATTGCACATCACCATGTGCGGCCACAGGTCCGGTTTTCCCTCCAAACTCGTTTTGAGGCTGCGCGGACCAAACCAGCCATCCGGCTCCTGGCTGGCCAAAACTGCGTCGATCCATTTTCGAGCGTTCCTGGTCACCACCTCATCCTTGAGCACGTACCCAAGATCACCATAACCCTTCAGCCAATAGGGCAACTCTTCCCACCCGCTGTGGCCCTGCCCGTCCGGGCGCGCCCAGGCGTTGCCCTCGAATTTGCACCACTTGGAAATCTCCTCCAGATGCCCGGTCATCCCTCCCTTTTCGAGCTCGAGTTGGTGCCGCAACCAGCCTCCCGGAGTAATGTTCCCAATCGGCAGCTTAATAAACGGATTCGCCGTCAACGGGTCTCGATTGCTGGTATATAATGGCGCGCCCGATGCGGGTGCCGGCGCTGACACGATCCGCACTTCGGCATTTCCCGGGTTGGCCCTGGATTGCAGCAAGCTAGCGAGGAGCAGCAGCACTCCCGATATGCTAGCGTATTTCCAGGAGTTATTCTGGGTGGTGGATCCGCGTGGATTGAGGCGTGTCTTCATCAGTTCCCGGCCGAGGCAGTCGCATCGACGCGGCCTCATTTAACAGGCGCTCCGGCTCACATGTCAAGCAGCGCAACCTGCCAGTACAGCCGACTGGAAAGCCGCGCTACTTTTGGGAGAAGTGTCGAGTTGCGTCCGTGGCGGGCTGCGCGTACCAAAGATTCGTCCCCTCACTGATTCGCTTTGATATAGTCATCCACCACTTGCTCCAAGGTCGCGAGCGGCACGGTGCCTGCCCGCAGGACCGCGTTATGAAAATCTTTGAGCGAAAACTTTGCGCCGAGCGCTTTCTGCGCTTGGGCCCGTAACTCGAGAATCTTCAACATCCCGATTTTGTAAGCGCACGCCTGGCCAGGCCATACGACGTACCGCTCAACCTCGGACGCCGGGATCCCGTAATCGATCGCCTGCTGCCTCGTCCAATGCTGGGCGTGGATCCCGGTGTCCACGACCAAACGTCGGGCTCTGAAAAGCTCGGCATCGAGCTGCCCCAGGCGGCCCTTAAGGTCATTTTCATACCAGCCGCTCTCCGCCGCCAACTGCTCCGCATACAACGCCCAGCCTTCCCCATGCGCGGAAATAAAGCCAAACACCCGGTCGCGCCGGAACTGCGGCAGCTCGGTCATCTCATTCTGGAGCGCGATCTGGAAGTGATGCCCCGGAACCGCCTCATGATACACCAGCGTGCGCATCTCGATGATTGAGAACTTCGGTCCGGGCAGCGGTGCCCAAAAGATCCCTGGCCGCGAGCCGTCCTTGGCCGGAACGGTATAATGAGCGGCGGCGCTTTTCTCTGTAAACGACGGCTCGCGTCTCACCTCAACCGGAGCCTTGGGACGGAGGTCAAAGATGCGCGCCGCGCGGCTTTCTGCATCGCGCAGGATGTGATCATATTCGGTGAGCAACCCTGCCCGTGGATCCGGGTCGCCAGGCGGCTGCGAGTCCGCCTCGAGTTTCTCCATCCGCTCCTTGATGCTGCCCGCTTTATAACCTAGCTGTCGTAGCAGACCGTCCATCTCCTGTTCGATACGCGCCACCTCCTTCAAGCCGAGTTGATGGATCTGGATGGCCGTCAACTCGGCCGTGGTGCTGTGTCGCAAAGCATTCGCGTAAGCCTCCTCGCCCCCCGGGAACCGCCAAAGGCCCGCGTCCGCTCTGGCGAACGCTAGCTGGTCCTGCAGGAACACTCGCGCGCGGAGAAATGCAGGGACGATAGATTCAGTGACCGTTTTCTCTGCTGCTGTGGCAAATTTTGCGCGCGCTTCCGGGGTTATTGAACTGACTTTCGCCGCACGTTCAGCCAGCGATGTGACCAGCACATTATGAGCGGGGGTTCCTGCGAGAAACCGGTCGAACTGGGCGATGGTCGACTGGAGAATAAAGTCCGGCGGAATAAACCCGCGCGTCGCGCGGTCTTTCGCTTGTGCGATGCCCTCGTCGATTTGCCCCGCTACCAACCCCAGCCTTACGAGATAATTCTGAACGTCCCGGCGATTCCGGATTGGGTGCGTCTGGCTAAGAAAGTTGACGAGGTGGACCTGGAGGCCGCTAAATTGCTGGAAGACCATGCGGTAATCTTCAAAATCCTCCGAGCGAACGATATCATCCAATTGCCAGGCCAGCATCGCGGCCGAAACCCGTTGCGATTCCGTCAGTTCCTTCTGGTCGAACCTCGCCAGGTCGGCCAGCCCTCGGCGAGCCAATGCAGCCCGAGCGACGCGAAACTCCTTGGTAATCGGCGTGAGCTGCCGATCCAGGTCATCCTGTTCAGCATCGTCAAAGTATTGCGTCGTCGTCGCCGTGTTCGGATCGCCACGCACCCACTCGGCCGAAAACGCGTCCACCCAGCCGTCAAAGGTCAGCTCAGCACCAGGGAGTGACGAAGCGAGCGCTGTGATAAACAGAACGATCGAGACTACATTCTTAAAAGGTCTGAGCGCTCGCCTCTTGCGAGGTAGTCGGTCGTGGGTCAGGCTCACGCTCTGAACCTTAGCTTTTCATCGCTTGCGAAGTCACGGCAAATTCCAAGCGAAATGGAAGGAGCGATTGCGTTGAAATGCGTGCGGCCGCTTGCCGAATGAGGCAGCGCAGAGTTGCATTTTGCGCAAACCAGAAATCAGCCCATCCACCGCCTTCCTTGACTTCTCGTGACATCCTTGCAACATGTTAGTATCAGCACTCGAGTAACATGTGCAACTCTGGGCCGAAGCTGGATTAACGGTGTCGACCAAATCCTGCACGGGGGAACGCCGATGGGCGATGAAGGATTGGAAATGCTTGGCGCGAATGACAGCTTCCTTGCCAGCACCGGACCGGATGAGATTCTCGACCGGTTTGCCGATCGTCAAATGATCGCCGAAATGAAGAAGGTTTTCTTTAAAGAAGACCCCAACGCGCTCGGGCACAGCTACGCCAAGCTCATCCGCGGGCCGGACGGTCGGCCGGATCTTCAGGACGTGATTTCATTGCTGCAACGGGAGCCGTCAACCAAACGCGCCCTGGTCACCCTCTCCGGCCACCCGGCTGGCAAGGTGCCCTGCATCAATGCGGTGCAGTTTCTGATCCGAGACCACGCCCTGCAAACAATGTACTTTGCCCGGGGCCAAGATGCCTTCCGGAAATTTTACGCGGACGCTCTCTGCCTCGCTACGATGGCGGAAACAATCGCCGCGGCCCTCCGGTTGGCCCCAGGCGCCGTGCGGGGCTTCATCGGTTCAAGCCACGTGTACCATCACGATATGCCCGCTATCCAGGAAACCCTCGCCGCGGCCAGGACGTACATCGCGAACCACCCCGAGCAAGGAGCCTTGGCATGAAGGTGCTCTTTGCGGTCCCCCGTTCCTACAACCCAAAACAGATGTACCGCGAATACCCTCTGGGTGTCGGGTTTCTCGGGACCATCCTTAAGCAAGAGGGACACGAGGTTCACATTTTTGACCAAAATGCCGAAGGCGCAAACGACGACTTACTCCTCAACGAGGTGGCGGCCTTCCAACCCGCCATCGTGGGATTCTCCGTCATCACACCCAATTACCCCGTGGCGCGTCAGCAGATGCGCGCCCTCAAGCTTCAGTGTCCCGACATCCATCTCATCGCAGGCGGAATCCACGCCAGCATGTTCCCGGAAGACCTGATCGCGGACGGCGCCGATGCAGTTGTCCTCGGCGAAGGCGAATCAGTTATTACCGAACTGGTTGTCTGCCTTAAGGAAGGCCGCGACCCCAGCCACATTAGCGGCCTGGTTTTTCGCCATCGAACGGGCGAGCTCGTCAAAACGGCCGGCTGGTCACAAACCTCCGCTCTCGATGATCTTCCCTTCGTGGACCGCCGCCTCTACAACCTCCCCCGCTACACGCATCATTCGATGCTCGCTTCGCGTGGCTGCCCGCACCACTGCGCTTTTTGCTGTAACTACACCGGCACGATTCGCAACGACGGCGTGGCGATTCGCTTTCACGAACGGGTCATTGACGAAATGCAGCACCTCCGCGATGCCTTCGGCGCTCGGGAGATCTTTTTCGCGGATGACATTTTTCTCTTGCGCAAGCCCGATATCCACCAGTTTTGCCGCTCCTGCACCGCCCGCTCTTTAGGCGTTCGCTGGATTGGCCAGCTGCGTGCCGACCGGGTCGATCGAGCGATCGCCACGGCCATGGGCGAGGCGGGCTGCCAAAGGATTTATTTCGGGATCGAGTCAGGGTCTGAGGCCATTCTTCAACGGGCCCGCAAAGGCATGACCAAAGATCAAATCCGTCGCGGCGTGCGCGCGGCAATCGATTCCGGGTTGCGCGCCAAGACCGGCTGGATCTACGGCTTACCCGGTTCGCTCGCGGAACAGTATGAATCCATCGAGTTCATGCTCGAATTGCGGCCGCACGAGATTTCCATCCATCAACTCATCCCTTTCCCGGGGACGGTTTACTACAACGAACCGGCGCGGTTCGGGATCCGCATTGCCAACCCGAAAGCGTTCGAAAGTTTCTGCTACGGAGGCCTCGACGGCGACATCCGTTTCGACTATCTCAGCCATCAGGAATTGGTAACGCTCCTCGAAGACACCACCAGCGCACTCGAAGCTGCCGGCTATGTCAATAGCGACCGAGCCGATGCCAACTCGGAGTTTATTTACACGACCCCTTTAAGCCGCAACTCCATGAACGTCTTTCAGCCAAAGCCTCGCGCCGTGGCCGCTTGACCATGCCCGCAAATCCGGACCGAACCACACCGCCGGCCGCGGTCCTGCAGGCGTTAAGTTTGCCTCGGTTTCGGGAGCCATCGACATCCGGCCCCATCACGGTCGCGATTGAAGGCCCCAACGGGGCCGGAAAAACCACCTTGTGCCGGGCTCTCTCTCGCACTTTGGGCTTCCCCTGGTGTCTCGGCACCGACGAAGCCTGGTTCGCCGAACCACTCAAGGTGCGGATGATTCGGGACGCGGAGTGGTATGCGTCCGCGATGTTTTTCCTCAGCGGCTGTTTTGAGCAAACCCGCGCGCTGCGCACACGCCCGGATCGCCTCATCATCATGGACCGGTGTCTCTGGTCCACTTTGGCCGTCCACGCCGCCGTCCAGTTCGACCGACTCGAAGCGCTCATCGCAATGGTCCAGCCCATTGCCCGGCAGATCCAGGTTCCCCGCCTCACAATTGTCCTGGAAGCTTCCTTCGATACCTGCCAGTCGCGCATCGCGAACAAATCGGGCACCGCCCGCGCCCTGGACGAACTCACCGCCACGCCCGCCTTCCACTCCCGAGAGCGCGAGTTCTACCACTGGCTCAGCCGACAAACACCCGCCGTCACTTTCGTTGATGCTGACGTGGCGACCGCGGATGAAGTGGTACATAAAACCCTTGACCTGTTCAAAACCAGGCTTCCCGAAATCGTCGGGACCTAAGCACGGCCCTGGGAGCACCGACTTTGCTTCCGCCACCTCATGCTAACCCTCGTCTCGACCAACCCTTTGAAGTACGAACCGTTCGCGCGCGATCTCGAACGGTTCCGAATCAGCCTGGTTGCGCCGATGCGTGACGTGCCCGAACTACAGAGCCTGACTTTTTCCGAGGCCCTCGCCCACAAAGCTCAGGCTATGGCTCAGCTGTTTGGCCTGCCCGTGCTGGTCGATGACGCTGGACTGATTCTGGACGCGTACCATCCGTTCCCCGGTCCGCTCACCTCGGTTATACTAGGAAGCCTTGGCTACCCTGGGCTTCAGCGGTTGCTCAAAGGGGTTTCGAATCGCGCAACCATGGAATGCCACATCGGCTGGTGGAGCGGAGAAACACTCCGAAGCTGGACCGGGAAAGTCGCGGGCCGGCTCGACGTCTCCCGGCAGCCCTCGAACCCCCGCATGCTGCTCACCGACTTGTTTGTCCCGGATCAACCTTGCCTGCCAGGGATGTTCCAACATCGGGCAAACGCGCTCGCTGAGCTAGAGTCGGCGGTGTTCGAACTGCACTTGGAGGTGGGCGGGGAACTGGCTGAAGAAGATTTCAAACGCCGCCCGCAGGCCGTGCACCAGTGTCCGTTTTGCATTGAATTGGAAGGTGGCGGCCAAAGCATTTTCGCCGATGTGATCCAGGACCGCCTTGCCTCACGTATCGTTTATGAAGACCAGGACTTCGTTCTGATGCCTCCGCTGGGCCAGTTCATGGAAGGCGGCTTGCTGCTCTTGACTCGCCAACACATTCCGTCCTTTGCGAACCTTCCGCCTGTCCTGTTCCCGCGGTTGGAGGCGCTGCTGACCGTCATCCGCCGGGAACTGACCGCGCGCTACGGGATCCCGCCGCTCGTTTTCGAGCATGGTCCCGCTCCCCAACGATCCAAAGGCCTCTGCTGCGTGGATCACGCGCACCTCAACATCTTTCCCGCTTCGGTGGCCATTCACCCTCATTTGACCCAACGCATGCATTTCTCGATGGCATCCGCCTCGGATCTCTCCAAGCTGCGGCGCGCGGAGTTTGGCTATCTTTTTGTTCAGGAAAATGACGGCACCAGGCGGGCGTACGACGGCCAATTCGTGCCGACGCAGCTCGTCCGCCGCATCATCGCCTCACAACTCGGTTCGCCCGAACGGTGGCACTGGCAGGATTACCCGGGGTGCGATGAGCTCGTGGCAACTTACCAGGCGTTGAAAGGCCAAATTCGCTTGTGACCTTAAGCCCTTCCGACAGCCAGCCGAGCCCCAGGGAGAACTATGAAAACCGGCGAATGGCGACCATCGCCGCGCGCTGGGATCGCAAAGCCGAACAATGGGACCGGGATTTGCAGGACCCTTCCTGCCATCTCAACGAAGACCAGGCTTACCGTCGGTTCCTGGATCAGCTCGCGGCCGTCATTGAACCGCGCCGGCAGTTCTGTAGAGCCCATGGCGTCATCGATGCAGGTTGCGCCACCGGCCTGGTTCTGGCGGAGATCGTTGCTTCGTTCGCTTGGGGCATCGGCATAGATATCAGCCCCCAAATGATCCGCATGGCCCAGGCCAAGCACCTCCCTGCGGCCAGCTTTCTGCTGGGCGATTGCTTCGAACTCTCTGCCATTTGCCCCAAAGCGGGAGCGGTTCTCTCCCGAGGCGTTCTGCTCTCGCACTACGGTCACCGGCACGGCGAGGCGCTCCTTCACCGAGCGCGCTCTGCTTTGGTCCCGGGCGGCTTCATTGTCTGGGATTTCCTCAACCAGTCGGGTCGAGCCAATTTTCAGCATACTCCCGAGAACAAGACCTATTTCGACCCAGCCCAGGTTCGTGGGATGGCGATCGCGGCCGGATTTCGGACGGCAAAGACCTTGGGAGAGCCGGAACGGCGCGTATGCCTCCTATTGGCCGAATGTTCGTGAGTTCATGGGCTTGGATTCGGGACGAGGCAAAATCTGGCACTAGAGCTGCTTTCTAGACCTTGATTACCAGAGGATTACTGGCGAAACACTTGACGTGTTCCCCGGTTTCGTTACGATTATGTGACGTTTGAGTTCTGGCGTGCTCTCCGTGAAGCCTGCCCTTTAGAAACTGGAAATTGTGAATGTTGAAAACGACTTAACCCCCACAGACGCACTGACTTGGAAAGTGCCAGAGATCATGGCCACAATCGGGCCGACCCTGGAGAAGTTGGGGGATCTCCAGAGTGCGATCGAGGCCGGCGCCCGGTGGTTTCGGCTGCCGTGTGGCTACCGACAAAGGCCTCATTTGGAAAACAGTCGGGCAATTCGTGCCGCCTCGCAATTAACCGGCATCCCGGTCCGACTACTTTTGGACCTTCCGTCCTCACGGCCTCGGACGGGAACGATGCAGGAATTGCGGCTTTCGGTCGGCGATCGGGTGATATTCTGGGATCCCGAAGACGGCGTTGCGGAACCGGTCCAAAATGGCACCCTGCATGTCCCTTTGCCGGGGTTAGCTTCCCTGGTCACGAAGCTTAAGACCAAACATCGAATGTGGTTTTGCGATGGCCGCCTGAGTTTTACGATCGATGAGCTCCACAACGGCTCGGTTGTGGCCCGCATGGAAAAAGGCACGATCCCGCTCAAAAGCTCCAACTCGATCTTCCTGCCAGACAGTCCCAGCCCATTTGCCGTCATGACGCCTCAAGACTGCGCCTTGATGCAGTCGTTCCGGGCGCAAAAGCTGCTTCCCGATTGGATCGCACTGTCGCTCGTCGGGTCGCCTGAGGACGTTCTCTGCGCCCGCAAAGAGGCGCGAGCGCAACTCGGTGCCGAGACCAAAATCATGGCCAAGTTTGAAACGGAGCAGGCTCTCGGTTCGGTGGAAGAAATCATTGAGGCCGCTGATGGAGTTATGGTGGCGCGAGGCGACCTGGGATTGGCCGTGGGCTACATTCGCTTGCCCGAAGTTCAGGAAATGCTGGTCGCGGCGGCGAGGCGTGCGGGAAAGCCCGTGGTAGTTGCTACTCAGGCTTTGGAAATTTTCGCCGAAACGGGATTACCGCAACGAGCTGAGCTTTCCGACCTCTCACTGATGGCCAGCCAACGAGCGGATGCCATTATGCTTGGCAAGGAGACCGTCTTCAGCCCGCGGCCAATCGAGTGTATTCGGTTTGCCACCGCGATGCTCACCCACGAAACGCGGCGTTTTGAGCGACGTGCACGCCTTGAGGCTAACGAACTCACGCCGCTCCAACCCGTCGTTCGGTGAGCGGTCAACCACCGCCGCACCGCCTGGCCTCACGCCGCTCGAGGCGTTTAGAGCAAGGAGCGCGGCGTTTTCGCCGCTTCGGCTTGGCTCCGTTTAGCAAAGCCCGAGTCTCGCCCATGGCTCGGTGCCATTCGATCCTGAAGTGGAGCAAGCGATGCGCCCCGGGTGCTCGACGGGTAGCGGTGCTGGTTCCTGATCCCTGTCCACCCGATTTCGCTCCTCATGGCTCATAGCGCCCGATTCGAACTCAAGTATGTGATCGAGGAGTCCCGCGCTGTCGCGGTTGCGGATTTCGTCAGCAGCTTTCTCCGGCCCTCGGAGCATAATGGCTCCGGACCGATCCGCGGCCACCCCGTCATGAGTCTCTACATGGATTCACCCGATCTCTTCTTCTTCCGCCAATCTTATACCGGCCATAAAAATCGCATGAAACTGCGAATTCGCTTCTATGATGACGAATGGAAGCGGCCCGCATTCCTGGAAATCAAGCGGCGAGTGGCGGATGTGATTTGCAAAGATCGCGCCATGATTAGCCGCGAAGGCGTCCGCCAGATCCTTTCGAACGGGTGGCCCACCCACCCTTACTTCGCCGAGTGCGGCGAATTGGTCCACGGCAAGCGTCGGCAGGACGTGAACGAGGATTTTTGGCGTTTCGCAAATACGGCCAAAGCTGCCGGCGCGATTTTCGTCTCCTATTACCGGGAAATCTGGGAAGCGACTAATGACGACGAACTCCGAGTCACGTTTGATCGCTACATTCACGGCAGCCGCTACGACGGGTCGGGCCGATTGCAAGTCCCCAAGCGCGGCTGGCGGCCCTATCTGCCGCCCTACCTGGCCCCGTTTCCCAAGGATGGCGTCATTCTGGAGCTCAAGTTCGATGAACGCGCTCCGCGCTGGATGTTTGACCTAGTCAAAGTTTTTAACCTTAGGCAGACTCCGGTTTGCAAGTACTCCGCCTGCATTTACGCGCAGCAGCTTCATCACAAGAGGAGCGTGCTACCCGAGCAGGAGTTTGACCTGGTTTATGAATGACCTTTTCAACACTTTAGCCCGGCCCGATTGGCCCGGCGCCCCGGACGGTCGCGCGGTCTTGTTCATGATCCTGCTGGCCTTCACCACCGGGATGTTTATCGGGTTCGTTTACATGTGGACCCACGAGGCGCTGTCTTATTCTCGCACCTTCGTCGGCGCCCTGGCCGTGATGCCGGTCATCGTCTCGATGCTCATGGCGTCGATGTCCGGGAGCTTGCTCGTCGCCTTCGGACTGCTCGCAGTGTTTGGAGTGGTGCGCTTTCGAAACGTCCTCAAGGACACCCGAGATACGAGTTATATCCTCTGGGTTATCATGGAAGGACTGGCGATCGGCACGACCCGTTTTTCGGTCGCGGTCCTGGCTGGCGTCGGCATCGGTTGCGCCTTCCTCATCCTGCGGGTGATGAACTTTGGCGTTAGAAACCGGTACGACGCCGTGCTCAGCTTGCGAATCACCGGCGATGTCCCAGCGCAGATGGTGCTGCTGAAATCCACCCTCAAGCGGCACGCCATGCGTCTCGATTTGGCCAGCGAGAGGCGCTCCACGACCGAAGGAACCGATCTGAGTTATCGCCTCCTCCTGCGCGATACCGGCCGCTCCAGCGAACTCCAAGCCGAGCTCGCCCGGTTGGAAGGGCTGCAAAACGTCTCGGTCTATATGCACGAGGACGAGGCTGAGATCTGAGCGACGCGCGGCGCCAGCTCCAGTGTCAGCGTGAGCAAGCCGCGCCTCAGACGATCGAATCTGCTTTGACCGTAACTTATAGAAAACTACTATCACGACGCATGCGCGCGCTACTGTTGGCAGGCCTGGGTGTGTTCGCCCCGCTGCTGGGCTCGGCAGAGGGAACCAGCGGCGCGTCAAGCAGCCGCCCGCTCTCCTTGCGGGAATGTTTTGATCTGGCTTTAAGCCGGAACCTGGACCTCCAGATCGAGCATCTCACCGCCGACATCGCTGGATACAACCTAAGCGGCGCTTACGGCGTGTACGTCCCCACCCTGTCGTTCCGAGCGCAACATGATTACCTGAATCAACCGGCTGATTTTGACCCCAAAAAGGCTGGCTCGGATTTTTCTTACCAGATGCAGAACGACCTGCTGGAACCGGGCCTGAGCGGAAAACTGCCGATCGGGTTGTCCTACGGAGTCAACGCCTATACGCGTGAGGACAACGTGCGCACAATTCTGGGCCCGACCCCGGACTCGCCTATTCGAAATACCAACAACTATTACTCCGTAGCCCGGGTCGACTTGCAGCAGCACTTGCTCAAGGATTTCTGGATTGATGCGGACCGCGAGCAGATCCTCCTGCGACGAAAAGACGTGAAGATTTCCCAGCAGGCGATGCGGTTTCAGGTCATGAAAACCATCCTCGCCGTCGAGTTGAGTTACGACGACTTGGTGGCGGCTCGCGAGACTGTCCGCGTACAGGAGAAAGCGCTTGAACTTCGCCAGCAGCTTGTGGCAGAAACCCGGCGCCGTGTGGAGGTAGGCGACCTGCCCCCCCTGGATGCGGAACAGGCCGAAACCCAACTTGAAAATACGCTGACAGCCTTGACCACCGCCCGGGAATTGTTGGTGACTCATCAGAACACTTTGAAAAGCCTTTTGACAGACGACTTCAGATCCTGGGTGGATCTGGAGCTCGTGCCGACCGACCTGTTTCTGTCGCTGGAGCAAGACGTTAATCGTTCGGAAAGCTTTCTCAAAGCGATGCAGAATCGGCCGGACCTGATCCAAGCCCGCCTGGCGGTGGACAAGAGCGACGTCGAGGTGAGGTTCCGTAAGAACCAGCTCTTTCCGAATCTCGATCTCGTGGGGAGCTATGGTGGTTTGGGAGTGGCGGATGAACCCGGTCGTTCGATCAATAACAGTCTGAGCTTTGGCAACCAGGAATACTCTTACGGCGTCGTACTCAGTTTCCCGCTCAGCAACATGAGCCAACGCGGCTACTACAGCGCCAGCAAGGCCGCGCGACAAATTTCTCAGCTCCAATTGAAAAAAGCCGAGCAGTCCGTGTTGCTCGAAATCGCCGACTTTGTGAACCGTTCCCAATCGCGCTTCAGCCAGGTCAACTCAACCCGCAAGGCCCGGGTCTATGCCGAATCGGCCCTGGCAGCAGAAATCAAAAAGCTTCAGAATGGACTCTCCACGGCTTTCTTTGTCCTGCAACTCCAGGAAACGCTCACCGCCGCACGCACCGCAGAAGTCCAAGCTTTGGCCGACTACAATAAGGTCCTCGCCCAACTCGCCTTTGCCGAGGGCGATATTCTGGAGAAACATCATCTCAGCCTTGAGGTAAAGTAAGCTCGTAGTCCGAAGCGCGTCGGCGTCCTGCCAGCGAGGTCCCGCCGGGCGGAGGCTGCAGGTCCGCACATCCGGGCCGAGAACGGATCGCTACTCAGCCTCAGACAGGAGGATAATATCGACCAACTCTCCCGCGCGAATCTTGAGGGTCGTGGGTAAGCTGATTTCGACAGGAAGACCCAACTCCGTGTTAGCCAGTTTCATCTGCCCCACCAGAGTTACCGGGATCGCCTCCAACTGGGTGCCCACTTCAACGATGTGAGCTGACCCGATGGCACGGGGAACGCCGCGGGTCCGGATTTCAACCCTCATCCCCGGTTTTGGCTCGTCGCTGATCGGCGGGCGCAGGTACCCCACGATGCGCACCGGGTTAAGCGTCGCCACGGCGACAATGGGCTGACCCGCCGTCACCGACTCCCCCGCGCGATGGAAAACCGTACTGATGATGCCATCGATCGGCGCGCTAATCGTGATCGGGCTCATCTCCGCCTCGGTCAAATGCAGCTTAGATTCCTGCACCGCGATCGCCGCTCTCAAAGGATCCACCGAGACCGCCGAGATGTCTTTGGAGTTGGTGAGTTGGAGCATCTGAAGGTTTTTTTCGCCCTCATCAACCAGGCTGGTCAGATTCTCGACCTCGTTCCGCAGCCGATCGCGCGCAGCTTTCGCCTGCTCGTAAACTCGCTCAGCAACAATCTTGTCTTTGAAAAGCTCTTCGGTCCTATGAAACTCAGTGCCCGCCAGGTCCAGGTTCACACGGGCTGATGCCAACTGGGTTCGCTCCTTCATCCAATCCAGCCGTAACTGGTCGTAATCCATCGCATTGTGTTGCTGATCGGCGACCGGCTTCATGTTGGCGCGCAAGGATTCGATCTCCGCCTGGATAACGGCCAGCGACGATGCCAGGATCCGCGGCTCCGTCACCATTACTTTCCCGATCAGGTCTCCCTGTTTTACCCGCTGAAAACGGCTGACATTCAGTTCGGCCAGCACGCCCGGCTTATAGCTGCTGACGTTGGACAAGACGGGTTCAGCCTGCCCGAGCATCACCCGAGAGGCGGTGTGGTCTTTCCAGAGCACAGCAAT
This sequence comes from Limisphaerales bacterium, assembly GCA_025356925.1. GTDB lineage: Bacteria > Verrucomicrobiota > Verrucomicrobiia > Limisphaerales > UBA8199 > JANXQE01. The sequence continues at coordinate 13,536 of JANXQE010000361.1, forward strand.
CCCCGCGATCGCGCCAGCAAATACGACCAATGGCAAAACCCGTTGGCGCACCTCTCGCCAACGCTGCTTTGTCGGTATCGGAATAGGCACGGGCGTGTCTCTTGTCATAACTCAAATACTCGAATTCCAGGGCGCTCTGCCAAACTCGCGACATGATCGAAGCAGCGTTGATGCCAGAAACCGGTCAACTCGTTCATCCCGCCGGTCGTTGCGGCTAACTTCAATCCAAAAAATCCATTCTGCCCCTAAATATCTTATGATTTGGCTCTTGCAGTCGAGTACAAACAGCCGTTGATTCGCACCGTCCAAGTGAATGCCTCGGACCCTTAGGTCGGAGCGGACGGCTTTTTCCTCATTGCCGGCTTTGGGGAACGCTATTTCCGCAGGCTTCGCCCGACTTCCTCCACCCAGTCAATGCCCGGTAATGCGTACGGCCGGAAAGTTTCGAGATAACCTTCCTGGGCATTAAACAGAAGCGCTCGATGTAACCCGAGCATGCCGGCTTTGGGACTGTCGACCAGACTGGCCGAATCGTTGGCGCTCATCTGGAACAGCACCCTCATTTCAAATTCACTGAGGGCCTTTCGGCTCAGGAATCGGTTGACGTTGTTGTAAGTATCGCAAGAGGCGATTACGTGAAAACCGAGCCGAGTCCGCTCGCAAATCAGGTCGTTCAATACGCTGCCCGGACTGGGCGCGGCCTCAGCATTGGCTGAGGAAAAGCCGAACTCTTCCTCGTACCGAAACCGGGTGAACCTCTGTAGACCGTGGATGAACAGGAATACCGGAGGTGCCGCCTCGGGATCCGGCTGCTCAGCCCGCCTGGCTGCTTCGCTGGCCAACCCTTTCATGAGTTCGGGCAAATCCCCCGGCCTGGCCAGGGTAATCCGGTGGGGTATGGCTTGAACGACCTTCTCCAGGTAAACGCGTTGCGGGCTCTCCGGTGGAGTGGCATCGCAAAGAATGAACTGTCCCCGGCCCGACGGGTATTGGGCAGCGAGAGCTACCAACCCGACTGCGAACATGGCCAGGGTCGCCTCGTCGCGCTGACCGACAATCAGCAGATTGTTCCCACTTTGCCGGTGGAA
>JANXQE010000365.1 GCA_025356925.1 Limisphaerales bacterium
CAAAGATTTGGTCAAATTCTGCATCCGATAGTGAATGCGGCTTCGGCTGCTTGGAGGACACTTCACGGCCATTGGGCTTGGGCGGGGTAGCAGTTTCAGCAGGTTCATCGACCATCGGCTGAAGCTTGTAGTTCACCTTTCTTGCGCTCTGTTGGTAAGTATCCTCAAGGACCAGGTCCAACTCCTTGAAGAAGTCCTGAGACTGAGCTAATCCGTAGAGTGTCTTTGCGATTTTGAAATCCACAAGCTTTTGGCTGCGAGTAATGACCCTGACATGGAGACCAAGCTTTAGGTCATCCTCTTCGAGGGACTCATCGACAACTTGGAGTTTCTCGGGGGAAGGGTTAAGGGGAGTGTTGGGATGGGGGCGGGACCCCGGCGATTCGACGATGACGCTAGGGCTTGAGTCCAGCGCCGCTCCCACTCCTACAGGATTCTGTTCATTCACGAGAGCCATTATACTCTACCTCAGCCGAAATCTGAAGCCAAGAGTTTTAGCCGTTTAGCAACACCTAAAGCAGCGCTCTTTTGCTCTTTTGGCCTACTTAGCCGATCCGCTGATCGGAGGCGGACGATGAATAGCCAGGTCTTCGGGAAGATCTTCCGCGGCGTCAGCCTCAAGACCAAGCTCCTTTTTTACCTTACGCACCGTGATCCGGCGAGCCTCATCAATTGCGTTCTGGAGGCCCTGCAGGAGGTTGTATCTGCTCGAGGGGTGTATGGCTTCAAAGATCAGGCGCTCGACCTGGACCTCCACGACTTTTACCGTGCGACCGTGCAGGTCCACTGAGATCTGGACCCTGACATCGTGCTCGTCCAGCGTCTCATCTATAACGGGTGTCGCTGGATGCGGGGTCGTATGCCCGTTTACAGAGACGGGGTGGCGTGACTGCGACCCTGGCACTTGCTGTGCCCCGGTTGGGTTTGCTGAACCATTGGTTGAACTCATATTTTTATTTCAATTTAGCTGATCTATCCTTCATCTGAACCAATCACTGACTCAAAACCGCGATTTGCATCGGCGCCCTGGACACCAAAGAAGGACTCCACATAGGCGCGTGGACGCTACTCTCCGGTTGTTAGGGTTTGCCCAGATTTTTCGAGGTAGTCGGCCGGCGACCGGCCACATCGCTTGTGACAGCGCCCGGGATCGAATGCCCGTTTGGGGCATCCCTGGCGTCCTTCCCGTCCCTGACCTGGTCAGCCTTGGTCGTGTCCTTGACCGGTGCACCGGTGCCGGCATCGGTATCCGCCTCCGGATCCTGTCTGGTCAGTTCGTTCAGGTCGGCAAGCAAGCCAATGTCATTATAGCCGCGCCGAGCTTTGCCGTCACGCACGACGGAATTGACCCTGGTCTTGCCGAACAGTTCGCGCAGGCGACCCGGGCTGACCCGCTGAAATTCACACCGCATGTATGGTATAACGTTCACCCGGGCTTGGCAGAAGACCGCATAACGGTTCCACAACTCCTCCACCGTGACTGTGGCGCCGGGCTGCTTCTGCACCGTGGTCAGCAGGAAATCCTTCAGACCCTGTGGTTCGCTGACTCGGGTTACAGCGGCCATTGTCCGCATGAGACTGACCAACTCCCTCACCCGTCGCAGATTGATTTCGTTGAAGGGGAACCTCTTGGGTTCCAGCGCGGCACTTCGTTGAAGGAAATTGAGCGCCAACTCGACGACGTTGTCGATTGAAAGAAGCTCCAACTTTTTACTCGCCCCAACCACCCGGGCAAAGCTGGAAATGCGAGGGTCATAGATTAGGCGCAGTCTGTCGATGGCCCAAGCGGCCCAAAAGCCCAGTCTGAGCGAGACCTTTCGCTTTCCATGCAAAAATGGAGGGCCATAGGCGGAAAGGACAAGCTGGAACCTGAGGACGCTCTCAACGCTCTCAGGCCAAACAAGGGCAACGTAATCCACCTGCTTGGGCGTGCCGGGCTGGTGAACCTGGCCTACATTATCGGGTCTATCGAGCCACGCAATCGGGACTACACCTTGGGTGATCCATAGCAACTCCGGCGTTTGCACACTCGGTCCCACGAAATCAGTGCGCAGCCACAGGAGCCAATAAGACCGCCAGGTGGTCACCAAGGAGTCTTTCAGCGGGACATTGGCATCGAGGAATTTGGCCAGATGTTCTTTCCCTGGAAATCCTGCCACGACCAGATTGCCGACTGCAGCACCGACCACGATGCCTATCACTTCGGGTTGCCGGATAGAAGGAATATGACCGGGCCTGTCATTCGCCCGGAGCGGCTGCGGAATCGATTCGTGAATCGAGCTTGCGACGATCATTTTTGCGGCCATTCCGAAATGCTGTTGGATGCCTTGAAAGCGGCTCGGAACGAGAACGTCCTTAGCCGGGAGCACGTCGGGGTCAAAGGGCTGGTTTGAAGGAGCCGTCATCTCGTCGTATTCGGGTTGCGGTGTTGGTCAGATGCTCGATCGTTACGTTGCCCCAATTGGCCTGAAGATATTCCGTCACCAGCCGACGATGGCAATGGTGAGGCTCGTGCTCACTGCACAGCAGACAGCCGTCCAGCATGATCGCCCGGTCGAGATGTTGTTCGATTTGCCGATGGGCCATGAGGTCGAGGAACTGCTGCTGATAATCAGCCCACGGCATCTTGCGCAATCGATACGCTCTTAACATTGCCCGGGTGGGCGCCAGAATGGGGAGGTGCACGTATTCCATGCCCAGAATTTCTTTTAGAAAATAGGCTAGATCCTGCTTCTTGGTGAAGCCTGCCAGTTGAGACTGGTTATTTAATCGCACATCGATGACCCGCGCCACTCGGGCGTCTCGCAGGAGAGTGAAGAAATCTTGAGCAGTCTTTCGCGTGAATCCGATGGTCAAAATGTTGATCGTGGTCATGGATCTTGAGTCCGGTGCTCCCCAGCCGTTTCACGTGCCAGGGAGCACCAAGGATTACGCTCTAGCCAGCAACTGCCTCCAGGTGCATGCTCTCGGCCTTCGCCTTCTC
>JANXQE010000373.1 GCA_025356925.1 Limisphaerales bacterium
GAAACCACGAGCACCGGAATTAAGACTCGCCGCTTTGAAAAGATTCTCGCCGAGCTCGAACAATCTTATCGCATTTTGAAAGACTGCGGGGCGCACCTGGGCGGTGTGCATTTCGAGTTGACGGGGGATAATGTCACCGAATGCATCGGAGGCGCCAGCGGGGTGACGGAGGCCGACCTGAGCCGTGATTACCGGACTCAACTCGATCCCCGTCTCAACTATGAGCAGGCGGTCGAGATGGGCCTGCTCCTCGCGCGGCTAATGGCTAAAGGTTGAGCGGTGGTTTCAAGCCTGCTGATCCGAACTGCGGCCCGGATCGGCGCAGACCCCACGGTTGGATCTGGTGAGAAAGTCCAGCATGACGCTGGCGGTTGAACTCGAGAACTGCTTCTGGGCTTCAGCCAAAGCGGCGTGGAGATTTAACCCCGCGCGGAACAAAGCGCGATAGAGCTGCTTCAGCTCGAGCCTTTGGGCCGGCGTGAAACCGGCCCGCCGCAAGCCCACCGTGTTCAGGCCACAGATGCCATTGTTCCCTCGAGCAACCGTGTAAGGCGGGAGATCCTTGCTGATGCCCGCACCCCCCTGCATCAATGCCAGCGTGCCGACGCGCACGAATTGGTGAACAAGACAGTTGCCGGAGATGAACGCACGATCATCCAGAGTCACGTGGCCGCCCAGCAACGCCCCGTTCGCGATAATTACATGGTCGCCAACTCGGCAGTTATGCCCGACGTGACAGTGGGCCATCAGGAAATTGTGAGACCCCACAGCCGTCTCCTCGCCCGTCCTGGCGGAGCGATGTACCGTCACATGTTCCCGAAAAACATTATGCGCACCGACGCTCAGAGCCGTTGGAGCTCCGCGGTACTTTAAGTCCTGGGGGGCCTCGCCAATCACGCAGCCAGCGAAGAACTGATTGTGCTCGCCAATAACCGAGTTCCCTGTGAGATAAACATGCGGGCCAACGATGCAGTGAGATCCAAGCCTGACCCCTTCATCGATCACCGCATAGGGTCCAACCCGGACCGTCGAATCAAGTTCCGCCTTGGGATGGATGATGGCGCTCGAATGAATCACGCGACTTAAGGTGCGACACCGGCTTCGATTGCCAAGTCAAAAACAATAGCATCGAAATTCGCCGCGCCTCAACATCTTGAGCCCTGGCAGGTCACAGACCTGCGATACCGCAGCCTGAAAGCCTGCGCAACGCCACGGGGCAGTGTCGAGATGCGTCCTGCCGGGGCTGGGGCCCGGGGTAAGATCCAGGGCGACAAACTGAGTTGGTGTGCTTAGACTGGCGACTGGTGCGATCATGGAACTCTCAGTGGACCAGAACCGGCCGGCCTGGCAACCGTTCACCCCGCACGGTGTGGCGGCCTTCGCGCGCGCTTCCGTGGGGCGGATGCTTCTGGTGCAGTTTGTAGCGGCGCTCGTGGCCGCTGGCGCAGTCGCCTGGTTTTTGAAGACTGATTGGTTCCCGACCATCAGCGCAGCCATCGAACGGTTGCCGCAGCAAGGGGAAATCAGGTCTGGCCGATTGTTTTGGTTCGGAGAATCCCCTCAATTGCTGGCGGAGAGCCGGTTCCTGGCCGTCGCGGTGGATCTTAACCACGAAGCTCAGGCCCATTCGCCGGCGCACCTCCAGATCGAATTCGGCCGGGCCGATCTGCGGGTGTATTCACTATTTGGATACGCGCAGATTCCTTATCCAAGGACCTACGTCCTGGCTTTCAGTTTCGAGGAGCTCAAGCCCTCGTGGGGTGCGTGGGCTCCGATCCTCCTGGCCGTCGCGGTCGCCGTCGTTCTGCCCGGCTTGATGATCCTCTGGGCCGCCTTGGCGACACTCTATTGTCTGCCAGTCTGGATGTTGGGTCTCTATTTCAATCGCGAGTTAACGTTGGGAGGAAGCTGGCTCCTGGCTGGTGCGGCAGTTTTGCCCGGAGCAATGGTCATGACGATTGCGATCGGTGGTTACGGCCTGGCCGAACTGGATGTTGTCCGGCTGATCGCGGCGGCCATTTTGCACGTGCTGGTTGGATGGACTTACCTCGTACTGGGGGTGCTCGCGGCGCCGAAAATCCCGTCCTGTCTCGAGCTCAAGGTCAATCCGTTCCGGCCGGCCGCGGCCGCTTCGGAGGGAAAAATGGAGCAGGGGGCGAAAGTGGACCAACCTAACCCGTTTCACCCAAGCGGTGATTGAATCCCGAAGAGGGTTTGATTAGTGTCAACAGATGACGTTGTGGGCCGGTTTTTTTCGGGGCGGTATGGTGGTCGGGGTGCTGGCTTGGGTGTTGCTGAGCGGCTGCACTCCCTCCGGCACGGGCCCGCAGGATGAAGAAAAGGAGCCCTATTTCCTGGCCGGCAAAAGCCGCATCAGCACTTTGGATTACAAAGGCGCCGTCGATTGCTTCGAGAAGGCGCTGCAGGCCAACCCCAGGTCAGCCGCAGCCCATTTCGAGCTGGCGTGGCTTTTCGATGAGAAGGAAGTGGATCCGGCTGCGGCGATTTACCATTACATGCATTATCTCCAACTCCGACCCAAGGCCGAGAATGGCGATATGGCGAACCAGCGTATTATGGCGTGCAAGCAGGCGTTGGCCGCAACGGTGTCGCTGGGTCCTTTGACGGACAAAATGCAGCACCGGCTCGACCAGGTCGCCGAAGACAACAAGCGTTTGGCTGAGGATAATAAGCGTTTGACTGAGGAATTGGAGAAATGGAGCAGTTACGCCGCGCGGCTGCAGACCCTTACCAACCACACCGCCACGCCGCTGGCTACGCCGGCGCATGTCACGCCAGCAAGCCCGACGCTCCAAAGCTCGACGGCCCTCTCGGCTTCGTCAAATCCTGCAGCCGCAGGAACCCCAACGTCTGGAGCGGGCAGCCGTAACCATACTGTCAAGCCGGGAGAGACCCCCATTTCCATCGCCAAAAAGTACGGCGTCAAATTGCAAGCGCTCATGGCGGCTAATCCTAACGTGGACCCGCGACGGCTAAGAGTGGGTCAGATTTTGCGTCTCCCGGGCTCTTGAGTTCGCCCGGTGGGTGATCAGAATCCCGCCCAGTGCCAGCCGTCGCGGTAGCTGCGTGCCAGATATCGGTTGGCCTCTCGGCGGTTCTTGACTTTCATCGTTGCCGAATCCCAGGTCAAGTCCTGGCCAGGGTCTCGAATTGCCACCGTGCCGAGCAAGATCGCTTCGGTCATCGGTCCGGTTTGCGCAAAGTGAGACTCGTTTTTTTCACCGCCGAGGCAGGCATCGACGAAATGGTGATAATGGTTGCGCGGCGGCAACGGCGGGCGTTGCACTTGTTTGAAGCGGTCTTCGGGCAGCAGTTGTGGAGGGTAACCATGCGGAATCAGCAGCGACCCTTCCGTCCCGATCAAGAGGGAGGATTCGGGAGGATATTCCTTGAGGTCGGGTGATGCCAGTTTGCGGATGCGCTCAGGTGGATAGTATGCGCCATCAAACCATTCCAGCACCAATTCTTTGCCTTCGACCATTTCATTGCCGGGGAAGGTCCAGGTAATGTGATCCCCTTGCGGCCAGTTATCGGAACGCCGCGCGGGAGACTTCACCCACGATTCCTGGACTTCAGCCGAAACCGATAGCGGCGCCTTCAGTCCCAAGCCCTTCCAAACCGGATCGAAAATATGG
>JANXQE010000518.1 GCA_025356925.1 Limisphaerales bacterium
CCAGCCGAGGTTCAGCTTCATCGTCGCCGTTCGAGGCGGACAAATTACCCCCGAACTGCCGGAAGAAACCGTTCGGACCGTGGAGACTCAGATTGTAGTCACGGACAGTGGCTCCATCATGCCATAGGCACGTGGAATGGCTCTTGCCGCTCTCGATGGTGTAGCGCCAGGGTCCCGAGCGATCGGTATTGTCATAGACCTGAAAGACAGCACCGGCAGCGCCATTATTGACCAGATCAATCCAGAACTTGCCTTCCGCGATGCGGCCATGCGCGTGAAGTTCGTACGGCAGTGCGCGAGCCAGGCGCTGCGGTCCTTCCTGTGCCGTCGGCGATTGGTGTTTCGGAATCGTCAGGCTGGGTGAATGAAGCGATTTCTCCACTCGTTGGAGGCAGTCCGCAGTGCCAGGCAACGTCAGGTTCTTCCAGTCCCGGTTCGGGTTTTGAAAATCGAAGGCGGAGGTTAGATCACCACAAACCGACCGTCGCCAGTCGCTGATGTTCTCCTCGCGAATCCCAAAGCGCTTTTCGAGAAAGCGCAGGACGGAGGTGTGATCGAACACTTCCGAGCACACCCAGCCTCCGCGGGACCAGGGTGAAACGATAATTCCGGGCACGCGCATCCCAAGTCCGACCGGGTGAATCCCCTGGTTCGCTTCGTTTTGACTACCATAGTCTTTGCCTTCCCCAGCCGTGGACACGGTGCTGTGGCCCTGAGCTGGATGGAACGGCGGCAGAGGCGGCGGCAAATGGTCGAAGAACCCGCCCGTTTCGTCATAGTTGATTATGAAGACGGTCTTCGCGAAAACCTCGGGATGATCCACCAGCGCCTCGATCAATCGAGCGCAGACGTTTTCGCCTTTCGCCGGTTCGTATTGGGGATGCTCCGAAAGATCAGCGGCAGTAACGATCCACGAGACTTGCGGTAGAAGACCCGACGCCAGGTCCTTGCGAAAGGCGGCGACCAGAGGTTGTCCGTCCGAACGCGTCCGTTTGGCCGGGTCGGTCTCATGCTCGGTCACCCAGGATCGCCCGCAGCGATAGAGTGGAGAATCCTTGCGAGCCATTTGCCTAAAGGGTTTAAAAACGGAAAGGAGGTTGTCCTGGAAGTTGTCGTATTCCTGATAAACTTTCCAACTAATCCCCTTTGCTTGCAACCGTTCGGGGTACGTTGTCCACGTCAACGGTCCGCGCGGGAGGTCCTTGTCGGTGGCCATGTCGGAGGTTGGCGTTTGGTCCTCGCCGTAGTTATCCATCTCCGGATCACCGCCGACTTTTCCGCCGCCATTGCAGCCGGTCCAAAGGTGCATGCGGTTTGGATACGTTTGGGTCAGAGTGGAACAATGAAAATGATCGCAAATTGTAAACGAACTCGCCAACGCGTAGTAAAATGGCAGGTCCTTGGCCGTATAGTGTGCCATGCGTTGATGAAGTTCGAGGGTGTGTCCCCATTGGTCGAACTTGCCGCCATTTAAAATGGTCAAACTGGCCTGGTGGCCCTGGGCCGAGCCATCCACCCGAAACGCGTTGGTCACCGTCGAATCCCCATGAAAAGGCATCACATAACCGGTCGGGTGCTCGCGGCTGGGCTGGCGCCAAACCGAGGTTCCACCTGGCAGACGAATGGCGCGCGGATCGCCAAAGCCCCGCACGCCGTTCAGAGCGCCAAAATAGTGATCAAATGAGCGGTTTTCCTGCATGAAGATAACCACGTGCTCCACATCCATGATCGTGCCCGTGGCATTGTTGGCGGGGATGCCTAGGGCCTTGCAGATCGTTGCGGGGACGATCGGAAACGCCGCATTGGCAGCAACTGCTCCCGCTGTCAGTTTCAGGAACCGGCGTCTGTGCATCCGCTGGTGAGACATTTGTTCTTTCATACCACGCCCGAACCAGCCAATCCTCAAAGGTGTAGCGCAGACTTTAAGTCTGCTGGACCGCAGATTTTTAATCTGCCGCGGCAACTGCGCGGTCGCAACTACGATTTTTTGAGGAGCCGTTCGCCATCGGACGCTCGGCAGGCTGCAAGTCTGCGATACGGCGGATTAAAAATCTGCATTACGCGCCGCGCGCACGCCGGTCGCCTATCCAGCGGCTCCGTCAGTAATCATCAGGCGATCGTCACTCGTCCCTCCGGCGGGATGGAAACAGCCCTCGTCGCCCAAAACCTAATTGGCCTGGCGACGCGTTCCTAGCAACTCATCAGCCAGCGGGCCGGCGTCATAGACCTTTCGGAGCGCCTCAATAATCGCACTGGAATGGACGGCCACGGCCCGGGCTTTTTCCTCCGTATAAATAAAGTCTGCAACCAGCGATTGGATATTGCCGTCGAAAATGACACCAACGAGTTCACCCTTGCGATTGACAACCGGGCTCCCCGAGTTGCCGCCGATAATATCGGCAGTGCAGACGAAATTGAAAGGTGTTGCCAGGTCCAACCGGTTTTTCCCGGCGGACCAACGCTCGGGCAGGTCAAACGGTGGCCGAGATTTTTGCTCCGTAGCGCGCTCGTAAAGTCCTGCAAAAGTTGTTTCAAATGGGACCTGGCGATCGTCTTCCTCATAGCCTTTGACCACGCCGAACGCCAGGCGCAAGGTTGAGGTGGCGTCCGGGTACCGGCTGGGGCCTTCGATGGCGTAGCGGGCTGTGCCAATCTGCGCGTGAGCCTGACGGATGGCTTCGCGCTGGGCTTCGACCACTTTGCGGACCGCCCGCGCATCGGCCTCCACCAGGCGGGCCAGATCAATCATCGAGTCGCCTGCCTGCGCGATGGCTTGCTGGCCACCACCGTACAGGTTCCGCCGGATGGCGGAGGAGGCCAGCTTCGAACCCCGCACGGCTTCCGCGGCCCGTTCGCCTGGCGACTTGCCGCCTAACACCGTCTGGACGAGTGGATGATTGTAACCGAGCGCTTCGACGAAGCGGGTTAGCGAGTCGGCCAGCTTGAGCGTTTCAAGGTCCGCGTACACCGGTTGCTCGGCCAACAGACGAAACTCAAACGAGGCGCGCGCTGATTCCCGGTATTCTTCGAGACGTTCGCCGTCAGGCTTCGGTCGCTCTTCAGCCGCCCGCAACAATTCACGAGCGTAATTGAACAGAATACTATTGAACCCGGACGCGCGCTCCAACACGTCATAATTGACCGTCTGGCCGTCAATAATCTTTTGCGCCTGGGCGATGCGATCCCAGGCTCCCTCGGTACCGGCCAGGGTGGGATTGGCGGCGACATTCGAACGGAGTTGCTGCTCGGCAGTCACCAGGCTGCCGACAAGCTTGGGATTGAGCAGACCTGCAAGTGCTCCGTCGCGAGCCTTTCGCGAGTTTCTGACACTAAACAAATCATTGCGCGCGCGACGGGCGTTTTCTTCACTCCGCGCCGCGTAAGCGGTGAGGAGCACTTCCGTGCGTTTCAGCCGTCGCAAGCTGAGCGGGTATTCCACATCCCGCACGGACGCCAACTCGGCCATGGTTTGGAGCCGGTCGGTGTGGCCGGGATGGCCGGAGACAAAGACCAGCTCATTTTCGGCCGCGCCGGAAGCACTCCACCTGAGATAATGCTTAACCCTGGCCGGTTGGCCATTCTCGTAAGCCCGGAACAGGCAAATATCCACATCGAAGCGCGGATACTCAAAATTATCCGGATCGCCCCCGTAAAAGGCGATTTGTTCCTCGGGCGCGAAAACCAAACGGACATCGGTGTATTTTTTGTAGCGATAGAGATGATATTGGCCGCCCTGGTACAGGGTGACGACTTCGCTCTGGAGGCCGGTTTTATCCAGGGACTCCTTCTCGATGGCGGCCATGACCGCACGTCGCGCCTGGAAGGCCGCTTCATCCGGCAGGTCCGGTCTTACGGCGGCATTAACGCGCGCGGTCACATCCTCGATACTCAGGAGCACGGTGAGCTCCTGCCCGGGGCAGGGTTTCTCCTCGGCGCGGGTCCGGGCATAGAAACCGTCGCGGAGGTAATTGTGTTCCTTGGTGCTGAGGCGTTGCAAGGAACGTGAGCCAACGTGGTGATTGGAGAGAACCAGGCCCTCCTCGGACACGAACTCGGCGGACGCGCCGCCGCACCGCACGGAGGCGAGTTGCAAGTCGTCGAGCCAGGTGTCGGTCAGTTCAAACCCGTATTTTTCCCGGAGTGAGGTCCGCGGAGGATTGTTGTAGAGCCACATGCCTTCGTCCGCCCTCGCCCGATGCGCCGGAGAGAGCAGAGCGAGGCACAGGAAGGTGACGGGCACTCGTTGATTGGTGATTAGCGTCATAAGCAACACCCGCAACTTGATGAAGCCGGAGGCAGGAGTCGAGGCAAACGTGGGGCGCCGCGGGTGTTTCGAAGAATTACTCTGGGACACAGCTACAGCGCTACAACATTGCGCGGTTGGAATACTTGGCGGTTTACCTGGCTACGGAGACCAAAGAATCGAAGGCCCGCGCCCTTAACGACCCAGCACCCCTCTGCAATGGTGCGCGCTGCAGGATTTGAACCTGCGACCCCTTCCGTGTGAAGGAAGTGCTCTACCACTGAGCTAAGCGCGCTGACAGAATCGAGAGACCCGCGAGAACCGTTGATTTTCACAGTCTTTCGCGAATTCTGCGAGAGAAAATCCTACCGGATTTCAAGCTTCCCAGCAAGCCAAATTCCGGCCACGGTCAGGACAAAAGTCAGAAAGGAAGTGCTCTCCAAATGGCTCCCGCGACAAAATCGGAATCGAGGCCGGGAGGGTTGGATTTGGAAGGCGCGGAGTCGTTTTGGG
>JANXQE010000433.1 GCA_025356925.1 Limisphaerales bacterium
CCCCCGTAGGCGGTCGTAAGGATCGGTGCGTCCTGAAGGGATGCCGGAGTTCTGCGACCCCTCCGGTGTCGTTTGGATACTCTTGAATCAGCCGGCCGGGGGTGTCGCTGCGCTCGACCCCCGACTACTGTCTGGCAAGCCTCCAGCTTGCGCGCGCCAGGGGTCCAAATGCATCGCTCAGGCCGGGGCCGAAACGGCCTCAGCGTCGGCCGGCACGGAGTTTAAGCCGGGCGAACTCCTCCAGTAGCTGCGCTCGGTCAGCGGAACTGTACCGTTCAGGAAGATAGCGACGGTCAGAGCAGGCAAGGACAGCGGCCGATTCCTGCAGGGCCAGCAAATCAGGATCCAGCGGATCGATGAACGAGCTGACAGCCTCTTCGAGGTCAGCGCGTTGGACATCAGTGTCGCGCTTAGCGAGCACGGCTCGTTCCTTGGCACGGATTAGGATCGATTCCACATCACTCCCGGTCAGTGGCCGCGAGCCAAGGGCTTCGCGGATATAAGCAAGGATGGGATCGGTCAGGGGAATATTCTTCACGCGGGCGACCGTCGTGAACAACTCGATTACGTCCTCGGGTCGTTGAGCCGGAAAAAGTGGCATGCACAGGCCAAAACGTCCCTGCCTCTTCATGTCGATGGAGAGCAAGTCGGGTCGCGAGGTCATGGCCACCCAAAGCTCCCGGCCGCGCAAGGTCGCATCGCCGATGTGCGCGGCGAAGGCGGCGAAGACGCGACCGGAGACGCCGCTGTCGCCGTCGGCTTCACGGGTACCAAAGACCGCGTCGGCCTCATCGACCACCACGATAACTGGCCCGAGCGCTCGGATAGTCAGGAGGATGCGAGCCTGCTGGCGTTCGGTATCGCCGACCCATTTGGAGCGGAACTCCCCCATCTCCATCACTGGGAGGTTGCATTCGCTGGCGAAACAATCGATGAGAAACGATTTGCCGACGCCGACCCGTCCCGGGACCAAAACGCCACGTTCGAGCACATCCGTTTTTCCGTTGCGGATCAGCCAGGCCAGCTCCCGGAGGCGGCCTTTGGCGGCGGTATGGGTTGCCACCCGGTCGAGCGAGACCCCGGGCTTGGGATCTTTGAACCGGACCAGTCCCTGGCAGTATTCTTCGATCAACCGCTTTTTGCTGGCGGTGACAAGTTCCTGAGTGACTCGGCTGTTGTTGCGAATGGCCTCGGCCAGAAAATGACGAGCGCGCAACAGGTTAAGGCCGGCGGTGCGTGAGGCGAGTTCCTGGGCGGTGAAATCACTCCAATCGGCACATGGTCGGCCGTCCGCCATGGTCTCAGCCCAGCCGGACGCGAGAAACCGCTGTCGATCCTCGGCATCGGGGAGGTCGATGCGAACCTGGGCGACATTGGGATTTTGAAGGAGCCGGGCGTTGAGCTCAGCGGCAGACTCCGTCACGAGGATCACCCCGATGTCGAGCTTGGCCATTTCGGGCGCTCCTGCCCACTTCAAAAACGTGACGAGGTTCATGCGCTCGTCGATGCTGGAACTTGCCTCTTCAGCCGCGGGGATGAGCTTTTCGGGAAAATCAATGATGAGGGTAACCCCTTTCCATTTGTCTTTTTCTTCAGCGACACGAAGGAAGAAACGGCGCAAGAGCGGGGCCAGTCGCAGAAAATCACGTGGGGGGCCAGCCTGGTGGAAGTCGGTCCCTTCGACATTGTCGAAGACCTCGAGCCACTCGAAAAAACGTTTCTGCATATCGGCGGACCCGAAGGTCAAGCCGTCACTGATATCATAAAAGAGAAGGCAAGCGCGCTCGGGGAAGAGTCGGCGCATCAGAAAGCTTTTGAGCGGGACATAGCTGGTGGTCGAGTTGTCCTGCACCGGGAAGAGGTCGAAGATGTTCCCATGGAGAACGAAAAGAGAGTAAGTGCCGCCATTCCAGCGGCGGGCGAGTTCGAGGGCCCAACCGCGCAACGGTAACCGGGTCGTCGAGGAAGTCGCTGGTTGCGCAGGCGTAGGCGGAATGGTCGGGGCATCCATTTTCATGATCCGGTTTGGCGCTGGCGAGGTGGCTCGTGGCGGCGGATTTGGGGCGATTCGATGACTGGCGGGGACCCGGGGGGCCACGCGGCTTGATAGCCGACGCGCAATTCGGTGGAGGGCATGTCGCCAACGAGATCCTTGAACTCGTCCAACTCGGAGAGCCATTTGTTGGTTTGGTCCAGGTGCTCGACGGTAGCATCGATGCGGGCAGTGAGGCTCTCAGCGTTTTTGGTGGCGACGGCGTCGGCGCGGATGAGTTTGATTTGCTGGTCAAGCCGTTCCTGTTCCGAGACGACCAGAGCCAGGTTGGACTCGGCTTGTTCGGAGCGTTGGGCACGTTTGCGCAAGACTTCGAGGCGCTCGAGGCGCGAACCAAGATAGCGCTGCTTGGTATCGAGCGAGGGATCGGCACCTTTGGCTTTGAGCGCTTCGATTTCCGCAGTGAGACGGGTGGCTTCGGCTTCGGCGTCTTTAAGAATCGCCGGGACGTTCTCGCGGCGCTCGGTTTCGAGGAATTGTTCCAAGGTTTGCTCGATTCCCAGGAGGCGGAGGTAGGTCCACATGAGCTCGTCGAGTTTGCGGAGACGGGGGTCGGTGCTGGGATCGGGGGAAGCCAAAAGGTTGTCGGCACTGGCGGTTTCGATGTCGCGGCAGACCTGGGCGAGGCGGCCGTAGCGCTCGCGGCGTTCCGGGGACAGAGATCGAAGCAGAGCATCGCGGCGTTGGACAAAATCGGCGACCTTTTGGGCTTCGCCGGCGCGCTTCGCGGCGTCCTGGCGGTGGTCGACCCAGCGGCGGAAAAATGGGAGGTCGGGCAGGTAGATCCAGCCCAGGACGAACGCCGTTAAACCGACAATAAGGCCGAGGAGTTGTGCGCTGAGGAAGCCCAACCCAAGCGTCAGCAGGGCCAGCACGGCATGGTGCGGGCTCTTGAGAAACTCGGCGTGATAGTTTATGGGTTGGTCTTCCATTCCTGGTGAGGGTACGAAGATTTGCGCGTGTTCGACGGCAAGGAGCGTCCCGAATTCGCCAGGTCGGGTGTCCCTGCGGACCCCGGAGGGGTGCAATGTTTATAGATCGAAAGGATCAAACCTGCCCAAGCCCCGTAGGGGCGACATGTGAATCGGTTGTGCTCTGCCCATTTATTGCATTTCAGCATGGTTTGCGTCCATTTTTCGATCTTCGTTGGTTCGACTCCGTCGCCGGCTAGATACATTACGCCCCTCCGGGGCTTAGCTGTTTCAATGTCACTGTTTTACTATAAACATTGCGCCCCTGACGGGGCTAGGGGCCGAAGGCCGATGAGGGTATGAATGTGGTCTGGCATGCAGTGGATGGCCAGGAGTTTGTGGCCCTGATGCGTGATGATGCCGGTGACGTATTTATGGAGTTCTTCTTTGTGCTCCGCTCG
>JANXQE010000450.1 GCA_025356925.1 Limisphaerales bacterium
CAGACCATTATGCCAAGCCTCTGGCGTCCCGCTCGCCCATTGAGCAGGGCTTTGCAATTCGTATCTCTGGCGGCGCGCCCGGCCCGTCCCGGCCGCTCGATCGGGATCACTGGCGAGACGTGTCGTTTACCGGCGAATATCCCATCGGCTACGTGGAATACCGTGACCCAGCCATGCCTGTAAGCGTGAGTCTTCAGGCATTTTCACCTTTCATCCCGCTGAATACCGAGGATTCGTCGCTGCCGTCAACCGTACTCGAGTTCACCGTTCGAAATGAGAGCGCGAGCAAACTTGAACTCGAGCTGTCTGGTTGGCTCGAAAATGCGGTTTGCCTGCACAGCGGCCAACAACGGCCGGGGCTAAGGCACAACCGCCTGACCCGCTCGAAGCGCCTGCTCTGCTTGGAATGCAGTGCCTCAATTGCGTCCAGCCTTAGTCCAACCCCAACCAGGCCTGACATCGTTTTTGACGATTTCGAGAGTTCGAGTTACGAAAAGTGGTCCATCGAAGGCACTGCGTTCGGCACGGGGCCGATTGAACTCGCGAAGATCCAAAGTTACCAGGGTGATGTGGGGGGCCACGGCAGTCGCGTGGTCAACAGCCACGCTTCCGCGCCCGGCGACACTGTCGAGCAACGCGATGCGGCGACGGGCAGCTTAGCCAGCCGACCATTCACCATCGCACGAAATTATATCAACTTCCTGATCGGTGGAGGCGCGCACCCTGGCAAGACCTGCATGAACTTGTCGGTGGACGGACAGGTTGTGGCGACGTCCACCGGTAAAAACGACAACCACATGAGCCCAGTGACCTGGGACGTGCGCATCTGGGGTGGTAAAACCGGAGTGCTTCAAATCGTCGATCAGGATTCCGGAGCTTGGGGCAACATCGGCGTGGACAATATCGTTTTCAGCGACTCGCTCGGCCACCCTCTGGAACCACTGGCCTCTGAACCGGACTTCGGAACATTGGCACTAGCGTTGCTGGGCGCGCGGGGGAACGATTTTGGCGCCGCTTCAACCTCGCGCCTCGTGGATAGTGGAGCAAAAACCGACGCAGTTACGCAACCCTTCGACCAAAAGCTGATTGGCTCGCTGACCAAAAAGATCACGTTGGCGCCTGGTGGCTCGGCCAAAATCAGCTTCGTCCTGACCTGGCATATGCCAAATCTCCGGATGGGCCGGCTGCCTCCTGGCCGGCACTATACCACGCGTTTCGCGTCGGCGGGCGAAGTGGCCGGCTATGTCGCGAAAAACTTTAATCGCCTGGCAAGTCAGACCCGCCTCTGGCACGACACCTGGTACGACTCGACCCTGCCATTTTGGTTCCTTGATCGGACCTTCCTGAACACTTCGATCCTGGCAACCTCGACCGCTTACCGGTTCGGCGATGGCCGGTTCTACGGTTGGGAGGGTGTAGGCTGTTGTGAAGGCACGTGCGGTCACGTGTGGCAGTATGCTCACGCCGTCGCGCGGTTGTTTCCGGACCTCGAACGAATGACGCGAGAAAAAATCGACTTTGGACTGGCGCAACAGCCCGACGGCGCGATTCATTTCCGTGGCGAGTTCAACGACTTTCCCGCGATTGACGCTCAGGCGGGCGCCATCCTCCGAGCTTTGCGCGAACACCAGATGTCCGCGGATGCCTCCTTTCTCACACGCACCTGGCCGAACATCAAGAAGGCTACGGAATGGCTCATCCGCAAAGACGGCGATGGCAACGGCCTAATCGAAGGCAGCCAGCACAACACGTTGGATACCGATTGGTTCGGTCCCGTGGCCTGGTTGAGCGGCCTGTATCTCGCGGCACTCCTCGCGGCTGAAACCATGGCCGTCGAGCTGAGCGATTTGACGTTCGCTGCGCAGTGCCGGCGAATCTTCGCGCTCGGTCAGAAAAATCTCGCGGCCCAACTCTTCGACGGAGAATACTTCATCAACAAACCCGACCCCAACCACCTGGAGGCAATCAATTCTGGTACCGGGTGCGAAATCGATCAAGTCTTTGGCCAGAGCTGGGCGTTTCAAGTCGGTCTGCCGCGGGTTTTTCCTGAACGGGAGACTCTCTCGGCGCTGCGGTCGCTGTGGCGCTACAATTTCACTCCCGATGTCGGCCCCTATCGGCAGCACTACCAACCCGGGCGCTGGTATGCCATGCCGGGCGAAGCCGGGCTGCTGATGTGCACGTTCCCCCGCTCGGATTGGGATTACGCTCAGGCCAAGGGCAAAGGTCCCGATTGGGCGGCTGGTTACTTTAACGAGTGCATGAACGGTTTCGAGTACCAGGCCGCCGGTCACATGATCTGGGAGGGGTTGGTCACCGAAGGCCTGACGGTCACGCGGGCTGTCCATGATCGTTACCATCCCTCGCGTCGAAATCCATGGAACGAAATCGAATGTGGCGATCACTATGCGCGGAGTATGGCCAGCTACGGCGTGTTTTTGGCCGCTTGCGGATTTGAATGTCATGGTCCGCGGGCTCACCTCGGCTTCGCGCCCCGAGTCGTGTCGGCACTCGGTGGCTCCGGGATCACAACCTTCAAGTCTGCCTTCACCACGGCTCAGGGTTGGGGAACCTTTTCGCAGAGTTCCGGTGTACAGGGTGCGAACTGCACGATTCGGCTGAGGTGGGGCAAATTGCGCGTTCGGACCATGGCCCTAACCGTGCCTGAGGCCCTACGAGCAAGCGAAGTGGAAGTCAGGGTCAAGGGACATCCGGTGATGAACGGGCATTCACAAACCGGAAATCGTGTGCTGATTACCTTGAAGAACCAGTCCGAGCTTAGCGCCAACCAGTCAATCGAGGTCCGTCTGAGTTGAGGGATTGATGTCTGGAGGGGATCTCCGAGCTTCCTCAATCGTGCGTTGGTACCATGGACCCAGGGCGGGTGGCTCGCTCGTTCGGCGCGGAGCGTCTTGGAGTGCGGCGGCTCTGCGCCGCTTTCCGTGGAGGGCACCCGAAAAGCGCCAGGGCGCTGGCGCACTGCAAAACCTTCGGCATCTCTGGGCCGAGCAATCGTACCTCTCGGAATCGGTTCCGAACCCGATCCGACGTTTGATGTCGTGCGGTGGGCAGGTTCAAAACCTGCGATTCCGCACATTAAAGAATCTGCGCCACTTGCTGCGGCATGCCGACGCACACACGGACGAGCGCGCTCATGCGTTATGAAATCCTTGCCTGCGTTGGTTCGTTATTGCTTATCTTTCAAGCCACCTCGTTCTGCCAACTCGACTGGCAGTTTACTCAATAGATTTCCCATCGACGATCCGGCGAAGATGCAACGGGTTTTCCTCCTTCAGCTCCGTTGGGAGCAAGGTCTCGGGAAAATCCTGATAACAAACGGGCCTGACGAACCGATATAAGGCGGCGGTGCCGACCGACGTGAACCGCACATCGGTGGTGGCCGGGTACGGGCCGCCGTGATTCATCGAGGGACACACCTCCACACCTGTCGGAAACCCATTGATGATCAACCGCCCGGCCTTTCGTTCCAGCAGCCTCAAGAGTTCCTGCGCGCTTTCCAGATCCTCCGGGGTCCCATGCACCGTCGCGGTCAGTTGCCCCTCCAATCCGCGTGCGATTTCCTCCAACTCCGCCATTGTCTGAGCTGAGATCAGCACCGCAAAAGGCCCAAAAACCTCCTCGGCCAACTCGGGGTGTTTATGGAAATTGACGACATCGGTTCTTAGCAGAACGGACTCGGCTTGAGTCTTCTCCCGGTCGGCTGCGGTTAGGGAGCGCGCCAATAAACTGACACCGTCCACGACCGAAGCGCGAGCGACACCCGCGTGGTACGACTCGCCAATTCCGGCATGCAGCATGGTTGCTGGAGCGACGGCCTCCAGGGCGCGGGCCAATGCCTGTTGGAATCGGTCCAAATCCGGGCCCTGCATCCCGAACACCAAGCCAGGCTTGGTGCAAAGCTGGCCCACGCTCATTGTCATCGAAGCGCGCAATCCGTCCGCAATCTGCGCGGTTCGTTCGCGCAGAGCCTGAGGCAGAATAAAAACGGGGTTCAAACTGCTCATCTCGGCGAAGACCGGGATAGGGTCGGGCCGCGCTGCCGCGGCGTCAAAGAGCGCGCGCCCGGCGATGCGGGAGCCAGTGAAACCAACCGCCCGGGCCAGCGGATGTCGCACCAATTGGACTCCGACGACCTTTCCCGCACCGTGGACCATGGAGAAAACACCTGCCGGCAGCTTGCTCGCGCTCACGGCGCGGCTGACCGCGCTGGCCACCAGTTCCGACGTTCCGGGGTGTCCGCTGTGCGCTTTTACGACGACGGTGTTGCCGGTCGCGAGCGCGGAGACCGTGTCGCCACCAGCCACAGAAAACGCGAGAGGAAAGTTGCTCGAGCCGAAAACGACGACCGGGCCAATGGGGATCAGCATGCGCCGCAGGTCCGGTTTGGGCACGGGTTGCCGGTCGGGAATGGCGTGGTCGACGCGTGCATCCACCCAGCAGCCATCCCGTACGACTTGCGCAAAAAGCCGGAGTTGCCCAACGGTGCGGCCGCGTTCACCGGTTAGGCGGGCTTGCGGAAGCCCAGTCTCGAGCTGGGCCCGGCTGATCAGCTCATCGCCCAACGCCAGGATCTCGTCGGCGATCCGATCGAGGAACGCTGCTCGTTCAGCCCCGGACGTTTTGCCATAGGATTGAAACGCCAAATCGGCCAGGTCCATGGCTCGATCCACGTCTGTGGCATTGGCGGCATAAAACGACCCGGGCAGGGGCTCGTTATCAAGCGGACTTACGGCCCTGAGAATGTCGCCGCCGCCGGAACTGAGCTGATCTCCGATAAAATTCTTTCCGTGTAAGTTCATAGCATCACAGTAATACGCCTCGCCTCCGACCGCCCTAAGACTGAGTTAGGGGCTCGCACGAGCTCGTCTTCCCGAAGCCGGAGGGCTGAGTCCCACGCGGAAGGCCGAGTTCCCCGAAGCCCTGATGAAACCAGAGGCTGCCAACGGGTCACACTACCATTACCGGATTGCTGAGCAACCCGATTCCCGATATCTCGATTTGAATAATGTCGTGCTCTTGCAAAGTAAAACCGTCCGGTGGCACCACGCCCGTTCCAGTCAGCAGGACGGCGCCGTTCGGGAAAGTCTGGCTTCGGAAGAGGAATCCTGCCAGCTCTTCGAAGCTGCGCTTAATCTGGCCGACGGAAGTTTCGCCAGAAAACACTGAACGAGCGCGACGGTGGATGTCCAGGCGGATTTCCCATCCCCGCGCCGCGGCCTCGGGGGTTCCCAACTGGATCCATGGGCCCAGTGCGCAGGAGCCTTGGTAGATCTTCGCCTGCGGCAGGTACAGCAGGTTTTCGCCCTCGATATCCCGCGAACTCATGTCATTGCCGATGGTGTATCCAACCACCTTCCCACGCGAATTGAGGACGAGCGCCAACTCGGGTTCTGGAACACTCCATTTGGCATCTCTGCGAATCCCGACGGGTGAGCCTGAGGGCACTACTTTTTCGGCCAAGGATTTAAAGAAAAGTTCTGGGCGTTCCGCGTCGTACACGCGATCGTAAGCCGTGGCACTGAAATCGGATTCTTCCATGCGCGCCTTTTTGCTGCGCAGATACGTGACGCCGGCGGCCCACACTTCCTGTTGCTCGACCGGTGCGAGCAATCGGACCTTGGACTCGGGAATTCGCGGCAGGCCGTCCTGGTTAATGCTTTGGAGCTTCCCGAGGCAATCGGGTGCCTCCAGCAAGTCCCGCAACTGGCGGATGCCGGCGGGCGCCAGATCCAACAAGGTGGAGTCCTGGGCGGCCAGGCCGATGCGCGCGTCGCCAGGTTTCTCCTCAAATCGGCAGATCT
The DNA here is from genome assembly GCA_025356925.1 of Limisphaerales bacterium. Taxonomy (GTDB): domain Bacteria; phylum Verrucomicrobiota; class Verrucomicrobiia; order Limisphaerales; family UBA8199; genus JANXQE01. The sequence goes on from JANXQE010000450.1 coordinate 5,823, forward strand.
TCATAAGGTCATAACCGTTGTGCGCGGGTCACTGGGCCAGCAGGCGCAATGGGCGCCATCGCCGGTTCGATTTGGACCGCGGCTTTCGGCAGCAAGAACGCCAGGCCGGCAGCGATGAGCATGCCCACGCCCAGGGCGTTGAAAGGAATCGCGGTGCTGTGATACGCGTCTTTAAGCCAACCCACGAGGTAAGGTCCGACAAACCCTCCAAGATTCCCAAACGCGTTGACCACCCCGACGATGAGGCCCAGGAAACTTCGGGGCAGGGTCTCGCTCGGGATTGACCAGAACGGAGCCATGGCCGCAAAGGGCCCGGGGATAGCCAGGCACATCAGGGCGTAGGACGTCCAGAAATGATCCCGTGTTAACACGCTCAAGATAAGGCTTAAGCCACTGAGGGCATAAACCGCAGCCACATGTCCACGGCGTTCGTTGGTCTTGTCCGAATGCCAGGAGTTAATGATCATGATCACCGCAGTCACGGCGTACGGAATGGCAAACAGGATGCCGTATTGGAGCGGACTGAATCCCCGGCCTTTCAGCCCGGTGGTGAAGAACGTCATGCAGCCGTACGCCGCGCAGTTGTGCAGAAAGTAAATCGCCAGCATCACAAACACTGAAGGATGACTGAGCCGCACCCACCAGGGAACCGGCGTCGGCGGTTCCAACCCGGACACCTCCCTCTTAAGAGTCGTTTCGAGAAAATTTCGTTCTTCGTCTGAGATCCATCTCGCCTCGCGAGGGTGATCGGTGACCCCGAACCACCAAATTGGCAGCCAGATGAAAGGGAGGATTCCCTCCATGATGATCATTTGCTGCCAGCCATAAGCGCCGAGCAACCAACCCGTGAACGGAGCGGAGCCCGCGACGGCCAATGGTTGACAGAGATTCCAATAGGCATTGGCGCGCGCGCGTTCGCCGCGAGGAAACCAATTCGCCAGCAACACCGTTGTGGCAGGAAACACGCCGCTTTCCGCCACGCCGAGGAAGAAGCGCATTGCTTCGAATTCTCTAAAGGTTCTCGACAAGCCACAACCAACCGCGCACAGACCCCAAAAGACTAAAAAAATGCTGATCACCTTGCGGGCGCTCCAATGTGACGCCAGGTAGCCACTCGGAATTTGTAGCAGGACATAACCGAAAAAGAAGATTCCGGCGGCCTCGCCTTTCATTTTATCGTCCATCAACAGATCTCGCATCATATTCGAGATCTTGGGATCGAGTGCGAGGGAAACATTGGTGCGATCCACATACGAGATCGTGTACATGATCAACGCGACGGGGATAATGCGGAGCCAACGTCGTTGTGTCATAAAGCCGCGGTGCGGGAGTTATGTAGCAAGGGCAGGGGGATGAGTCGATAGTTTTCCCCGCGCCTAAGCGATGGGTCCCAGCCCGGGCGAGCGATGCTCTGCGCGCCGCCGCCCGCGGAGGACTGGGCGCAGTAGCTCCACGGTACACGGAAACCATCCTCTCGTGCTTGAACATGTGTCGCGCGCATGCGCCACGCCCCA
>JANXQE010000460.1 GCA_025356925.1 Limisphaerales bacterium
AAAAGAGTCGATCTCGCTCGTTGTGACAGGCCCCCCGGGTCTGAAACCCTTTGACTACCATCGCGACAACTGGCTGCGCTGTTGGTTTGTCGACCTGGACCCCGATTCAGTTCAGCTGTCTGCTCACCGTGAGCTATATGATTGGGAGCGCGAGATGACGGGGGTTTTCATCGAGTTATACCGCCTGCTCAAGCCCGGGGGTTATTGTGCGGTGGATATAGGTAGACTGCGACCTCGGAAAATACGTTGGGATGAGGTGGTTTTTGACTGCGCTCTGCCGGCTGGATTTGAGCCGTCGGCATAGTGATTAATACCCAGTTCTACGGGCGCTCGCTGCTACAACGCCCGTTTGTCACCCGCGAGTCTTTATTCGACGAAGTTCTAGTTCTCCGAAAATCAGAGTGACCGAGTTATATGGATTCTAAATCGCCAATCAATAGATCAGCCGATCCGGCCTCCATGGCCACAGCTTTGGAGCGGAAAATGATTAATGGAACTCCAGCTGTCCAAGCTCTACGCCAGCGCCTTGGACCACAGCTTCCCTTAATCGTCTGCAGCGCTGACGCAAGCGACATCCCCTTAAATCTGCGCCCTGTGTCCGACGGGAACCTTTGCAGCATTTCGGGGCCCTGTGAGGACATCATCGCTGTGAACTTGGGTGCAACTGCTTCGGACTTGGCCGTTCTAGCCTGCCGATCCATAAAGGAAATGGAGGCTTTCCGTCAATGCAACCCTGTTGTTCAAACCGGGTTGGTAACGATCTTCAATGATTGGCACTTGCTGTGGCTTTGTTCGGATGAGCGCCCAGAGAACGTCATTTTCGAGGACTGCATGTGGCTTACGCGGGGTGCTATTCCGATCAGTTCGGCCGGACAGAACGAGGCGGCTATTCAGACCGAGGGACAGGCGGTGAAAATCGCCTTTGCCAACGTCGAGTGGCCCGAGCGTCTTTCGAGTGTTTTTCGTATCGCTCGCTTGAAACGTGATTACGGCCAGCCCTTCCGCAAGCGCCGTGGTCGCAAAGTGTTGAATGCACCATTTTGGGCGAATTTCTTAGTGGAAGTTTTGGGTATCTCATACCACCGAAAACTCAGAGAGTTTCAGCGGAAAGCAAACAACCGCAGCGAAAGCCTCTGTGACGAGGCAATGGTTGGATTGGTGAGCGAGGTGCTGCTAAAAACCGCTGGCCTGAGCTCCGAGTCCTTCGCGATTGATGATCTGAAGCCTTCCCGCATTGGACAGCTCGTCAAATTGATGAAACTAGTCCCGAACGCCCAATGGCGATTCGAACCCGAAGGTCTGGAGACCTACTGCCTTAGGCGCCTGCAACGCCAGTACGGGGTTATGTTAACGACAGCTGAAATCTGGCTGGACTATGGGCTTTACTGCCAAGAACGGAAGCTCCCGGCCTACTCCAAGGGCCAGTTCTTTCGCCGGCTCCCGGCCCACATCCTGAAATTGTTTAATCTCACAAGGTCACACGACATACGCCAAAAACACTTCTCCGGAAAAGCTAGAAGAGGCTTTCGTGGTGTGGGTTTCGCTGTGGGTGACCCAAAACAGGCCACTCAATAAAAGACTACTCCCCCAAAACCTAACAACTAAACTAGCAGATGGCCAGACCACCCATCCCGCTCAAGTTCGAGCACACTACCGAAGAAGAGTTCAGCGCGGCGCTGCTTTACGCGTCGGAAGGGTGCAAACGACGGCTCAAGGCTTTACTCGCAATATGTGATTGCCCGGACCGGAGGGAGGCGTCTCAGCTCGCCGGGGCCAGCACTCGCACCATTCAGCGCTGGCTCAAGCTCTTCAACACCGGCGGGCTGCAGGCATTGATTACCGGCTTTCCCAGATCGGGTCGCAAGCGCAAATTCGATTTGCTGGAGCTTGATGCCAAGCTGTGGCCATTGATTGGGCCTTCACGAGGTAGTGTCGCGAAAGTTCGGCAACAGCTCGCTCAAAAGCATCAGATTCAAGTCAGTTACACAACGCTGCGAGGCTATCTCGGAAAGCTGGGGTATCTTGCAAAGCAGACCGGCCCCCCGAATGCCCATGTCCGACCTCCTAAGTCCTCAACAAAAAGGCAATGGACCAAGCCCTGGCCTGAGGCTTACGGCGAGTCGCTCGCAGACTACATAAGCAAGCAAGCGGAGCAAGGACGCTAAAAGTCGACGGGCAAAACAGAATTGCTTTATTGCCGCCGTCGTGCAAGCGCACCATACAGATTCCCATCGGGGCCGAGCGTCAAGCGCAGAAATCCGTCACGATCTTGAAACGAATGAAGCGTGGTTAAATTACTGGCGACGATGATTTGGAAAATCGTTCTGCGACCGGCCGCGCCGATAGTAATAGTGCAGTACAAACTGCCATGGCCGATCACTGGAAAGCCTCTGATCGTGGAGCTGTTCGAATGAGACCATTTGTATCAACCACCGCGCTTGGTGTCGCTCGAAGAACTGCTCCGACTGAATTGGTGCCAGTTTTTCCTGTGATGCGCCATAAGAATTCCCATTACGAGCCAGAATCAGTGCGGCTTGAGGACTTGCACGCCGCGCAATCCCGCTGAGCATAATTTCGTAACGTCCCCCGCTTGGAGCTGGCGCGCCCTGCGGAGATGGGTTTTCGCGGAAATGTTTTGCCTTCCTAGTCACCAAATTGAAGCCCGGATGAAAGTGATTGATAATCAATAGCCTGCATTTGCGACACAATTTCGGTTAGGTTCTCACAATTCTTCGGAGATGCGTCCGAGGCGTCCGAAATCCCCGGG
>JANXQE010000465.1 GCA_025356925.1 Limisphaerales bacterium
AGCACGAAGGCTGGCCCACCTTCGATGTCGATGTTCTCGGTTGTAACTATCAAAATCATTACGACGGCAGCGGGCCGAACGTCTCCCCGACTTACGTGCGGATTGTTGCGGGCGCAAACCCGATTCTCACCGGGCTGGCCACCGGCGAGATTGAAGTCCAAGGCTCACTCTACAAAAGCAGAAATCCCGGCCCAGACGTGACGCCATTGATGACCGGCCATCTCGCCTCTGGTTCGGAAATCGAACCGGTCGCTTGGATCAACACTGCCCATAACCGGCGCGTTTTTTACACGTCGCTTGGCACGCCGGATAATTTCAAGCAGCCATTTTTCCGCGAGCTCTTGTTGAACGGCATTTCATGGGCATTGAACCGGCCCATACCGCCGGAGTTGGTGGCGCGACCGGGCAGCGCTCCAGCATCGAAGCCGGCCAAACCAACGGCCAACGCTCAATCCGTTCCAACCAGCGGCGTCCCGGTAGTTCAGGAGAAACCCCTGACTCCGGCGGAGTCGCTGGCGGCCTTTAAAATCGCCGACGACCTGGAAATCGACCAAGTGCTGACGGAGCCGCAGGTGCGCCAGCCCGTGTTTATGAATTTCGACGAGCGCGGACGGCTTTGGGTAGTGGAGTATCTCCAGTACCCTAATCCCGCCGGCCTCAAGATGCTCAGTCACGACAGCGTCTGGCGCGCGGTTTACGACAAGGTGCCCCCGCCCCCTCCCCATCAATTCGTGGGAGCGGACAGAATTTGCATCTTCGAGGACACGCATGGCGATGGCGTGTTCGACCGGGAAAAGGTTTTTGCAGAAGGGTTGAACATCGTCACCGCGGTGACCAAAGGGCGGGGCGGCGTCTGGGTGTTGAATCCGCCCTATCTCCTATTTTACCCTGACAAGAATAACGACGACATCCCCGACGGCGATCCTCAAGTAATGCTATCCGGGTTTGGTTTGGAGGACACGCACTCGGTGGTCAACAGCTTGCGTTGGGGACCGGACGGCTGGTTGTATGGCTGCCAGGGCAGCACAGTAACGGCGAGCGTGATTCGCCCCGGCCTGGACCGCGAACCCATCGCCAAGAGCATGGGACAGCAAATTTGGCGTTACCACCCGGAAACAAAGCGTTTTGAAGTTTTCGCGGAGGGCGGCGGCAATACTTTTGGTTGCGAGATCGATGCACAGGGCAGGATTTTTTCCGGTCATAACGGCGGTGACACTCGCGGCTTCCACTACATGCAGGGGGCGTATTTGCAAAAAGGGTTCGAAAAGCACGGGCCTCTTTCCAACCCCTACGCCTTCGGTTACTTCCCGCCGATGCCGAATCCGCCGGTGGAACGGTTCACGCACAATTTTATTATCTATGACGGCGGAGCGCTGCCGGATCACTACCGTGGAAAACTGTTCGGGATCGAACCCCTTCAGGGCCGCGTGGTCGAAACTGACATTGAGGCCGATGGGTCCACTTTCGGGACGTTCGACATCGCGCATCCCGTGACCACCAGCGACCAATGGTTTCGACCGGTGGACATCAAAGTTGGACCGGACGGAGCCATCTATCTGGCGGATTGGTACGATGCGCAGGTGAACCACTACCGAAACCATGAGGGACAAATCGACAAGAGCAACGGACGCATCTACCGGCTAAAAGCAAAGGGCGCGAAGCCGATCCAACCCTTCGACCTGAGCAAGCTTTCCACCCAGGAACTTGTGGATCTGCTTGGCCACACCAACAAGTGGTTCCGTCAGGAAGCCCTCCGACTGATTGGCGATCGCAAGGACAAATCCGTCATTCCAACGCTTAAAAACCTTGTGGACAAAAATACGGGCCAACTCGCGCTGGAGTCGTTTTGGGCATTGAACTTAAGCGGCGGTTTCGACGATGAAACGGCCATCAAGACCCTCGATCACAACGATCCTTTCGTTCGCATGTGGACCGTGCGGCTGCTCGGCGACGAGCAAGAAGTATCCCCGGCCATCGCGAAAAAGCTGGTCGCGGTGGCGGCTGTCGAACCGAACGTTGAAGTGCGGGCCCAATTGGCTTGCAGCGCAAAGCGCCTGCCTGCCGGGGACGCCTTGGCGATTGTAAGACAACTGCTGGGCCGCGATGAGGACCGTTCCGATAAACGCATCCCGCTCCTGCTGTGGTGGGCTATGGAATCGAAGTGCGAGCAGGACCGTGGTTCGGTCGTCGAGTTATTCAGCGATTCTGGTTTCTGGCGGCTTCCCTTGGTGCAGTCAAATATTCTGGAGCGCGTTATGCGGCGATACGCGATGGCGGGCACCCGCAGGGATCTTCTAACGTGTGCCCAACTCCTGAGACTTTGCCCCGGTCCGGAACAGACCGCCAAACTTATCGCCGGTTTTGAGGAGGCGTTCAAAGGACGTTCCGTGGCCACGCTGCCGGATGAACTGCTTGAGGCCATGGCAAAGTCCGGCGGGAAATCGGTCATTCTGGGTTTGCGGCGCGGCGACGCCGGCGCTGTGGAT
>JANXQE010000468.1 GCA_025356925.1 Limisphaerales bacterium
CACCGCGAAAGCGGGCGCCGATGCGAATGGGTTCTCTCCCGGACGGTCGTCCTTCTGGGCTCGGCCATTGGGCATGACAATGATCATGGGCACGGCCTTTCCGTCGGCGATGAGGTTGTCGAGCAGGATCTCCGGGGTGGCAAACCGCTCCCACTCTGTTTCGTCCCCACCAATGCCGTGCAGGAGGTAAAGCACGGGATACTTCTTGTCCTTCGAATAACCGGGCGGCGTATAGACCTGCATCTTGCGCGTCGTGCCCACTGTTTTGGATTCATACTCAATCATCTCCAATTTGCCGTGAGGAATGTCGACACGCTTCTTGTCGAAGCCGGCCGGCGGATCGTCGAAGGCCGGTTTGTCGTCTGGATTAAGTTCGATCGGGCCTCCGAATCCGCCCGGGCCGCGACGCGACCGATCGCCCGCGGAGGCATCAGGCGCTTTTGGTGCAGCAGGGCTCGTCGCTCCGGCTTCGACGCGCTTTGCCTTAAAGTCTTCTTTGGCGAAGTCGCCCACTTCGCGGGTGAACGCGAGTTCATCTTTGCCGAGCTTGCCGGTGTAGTGAATGCGAATTTCGTTGCCCTGGAACGAAAACATCTCCACGAAGCTCACCGTATCACCGTTGATCATCCCTTCTTTCAATTCCGCTTCACGCTTCTGCCCGTTGACTTCTGAAGCCGCTTTGCCGGTGAGCTTGTTCCCGTCGGTTTCGAAGGTGAATACATATTTCTGCACGCCGATTTGAGAGTCGAACTCCCCGCGCCATTGGCCGGCGATGTCGCCCGCCCGGCAGGCAGGGGCCAGGAGCCAAATCAAACCACCGAGGACTACCATGCCTAGTTTTGTCATAAGTATCTTTCTTCAGAGTTTTTTGGATTACTGAATCAATGATTCTCGAATTATCGCCCGTCCCAACGATACGTTTTTGCCTTGGTAAGCCTCACTTCGCGTGTCACCGAACCGCATCGCAGTTGGGTCGAGCCCCCGTTGAGCGAACGAATGGTCGTTCGCACCAACTTCCCTTCCTTCCAGGTCACATCCACCTCGAAACCACCGCGCGCCCGCAACCCTTTCACACTGCCGCTGGGCCATGCCTTGGGTAACGCGGGCAACAGTTCGATTTCTCCAGCGCGGCTTTGCATCAGCATCTCCGCAATGCCCGCTGCCCCGCCGAAGTTCCCGTCAATCTGGAACGGCGGATGCGCGTCGAACATGTTCGGATAGGTGCGCTCCGGGCTGAGAAGGAATTTCAGAATCTCGAACGCATGATTGCCATCCCCCAGATGCGTCCACAGGCAGATGCGCCAGGCCGTGGCCCAGCCCGTGGCCTTGTCGCCGCGAATTTCCAAGGACTTCTTCACCGCTAGCGCCAGTTCCGGAGTGCCGCGCAGGGTGATGTCGCGCCCCGGATACAGACCGTAGAGATGCGATACGTGCCGATGATGGAGTTCACCTGCCTGCATGTCCCAGTCCTCGAGCCATTCCTGCAACTGGCCTGCGGAACCAACCTGGTTCGGCGCGAGCCGGGCGCGCGCAGGAGCGAGTTGCTTGCGCAAATCCTCGTCCACTCCGAGCGTTTCCGCCGCCGTGATCGCGTGGGCGAACAGGTCGCGCAGGATTTGCATGTCCATAGTTGGCCCGGCGCAGACCGCCGCGCCGAATGGATGAGCGTTCTCCGGCGAAATCGAAGGATTGGTGACGAGCCATTTGTGTTTCGGTTCTTCCTGCAGGGTGTCGAGGAAAAACTCGGCCGCGCCTTTGAGCGCAGGGTAAATACGTTTTAACTCCGCCTTGTCGCCGCTGAATTCGTAGTGGTCCCAGAGATGCAAGCACAGCCAGGCGCCGCCCGACGGCCACATGCCCCAGTTCGGTCCATCGATCGGCGCAGCGGCGCGCCAGAGGTCGGTATTGTGATGCACGACCCAGCCTCGTGCTCCGTACATTTCCTGCGCGGTTCGAGCCCCGGTCACGGTGAGGTCGTTTACCATCGCGATCAATGGCTCGACGCATTCGGCAAGGTTGCCGGACTCGGCGGGCCAATAGTTCATTTCCGTGTTGATGTTGATCGTGTATTTGCTTTGCCAGGGCGGGTTCAGGCTTTCATTCCAGATGCCTTGCAGGTTAGCCGGCTGCCCTCCCGGGCGTGAGGAACTGATCAGCAGATAACGGCCGAACTGGTAGTATAGTGCCGCCAGTTGCGGGTCGTTGCCTTCGGCGAAATGCTGGATGCGCGCGTCGGTCGGCTGTTTCATGGCTTCGGTTTGGCCGAGGTCAATCGACACACGATGGAATAGCGCCTGATAATCGGCCAGGTGGGCGGCGCGTAATTGGGCGAAGGACTTCTGGGCCGCGGAGGCAAGTTGCTGCTTCACGATGCTTTCGGGATCGCCGCTCACCTCGTCGAACTTCCGGTAGCTGGTGGCAGCGGCGACGAGCAAAGTGACTTCATCGGCATTGACCACTGACATCTTTGCGGCTTCGACAGCAGTCTTGCCCCCTTGGGCGATGGCCCTGACCCGGGCCTCATACTTGAGCTGACCCTTGATGCCGCCCGAGTCGCCGCCTGTTCCGCGCAGGACCAGTGTGTCATTGCCGTCTACCTCCACCGTGGCCTTCATCGGCGTCTTCATCCCCGCCGCAAAAGAAATTCTCCCCGGCTTGTCCGCCTTGATCCGCACGACAATCACATTGTCCGGTGCGCTGGCGAAGATTTCCCGCGTGTAACGCACACCATCAGCTGAATAGCTGACCGTAGCAATAGCGGTGTCGAGATTCAGCTCGCGCCGATAATTCTCGCTGCTCGCCTCCGGATAGCTCAGCAGCAAATCGCCCACGGTCTGGTACGGCATTTGGCCCAGAGGTTTTGCCATGACCTTCGCGCTAATGAGCGCAGCGGCTTCCCGGTATTTACCTTCGTTGATCAATTGACGGACTTGAGGCAGCGCCTCCTTTGCCTCGGGATTCACCGGGTCGTAAGGCCCGCCAGCCCACAGCGTGCCTTCGTTGAGCTGAAGTCGCTCCTGATTCACGCCTCCAAAAATCATTGTACCCAGGCGTCCGTTGCCGACCGGCAAAGCCTCCACCCACTTGACGGCCGGCTTGTCATACCAGAGCACAAGGGGAGGATCACCGACTGGTTCAGCCGTAATCTCGGCTGCTGAACAAGCACCCAGGATTGCAAAAACAATCCATTTCGATTGGTTGGCCTTCATGATCAGGGTTCGAAGTCTGGTGCCCAGGCTACAGGTAGGGCTTGCCTTTGGCATAAAGTTGGCGGACTTCCACGTCGCTCAAAGCACGGTTAAAAAGCTCGAATTCGTCGAGCGATCCGCTCAGATTTCGAATTAACGAGGGAGCGGGGTCTGGGCCGCTTCGCGCATTCCAGTTGCCCAATTCGGCGGGTCCCACGCGAAAAGGCGACCCTATGTTCAACGTATGCTGAGAGATGGGTAAACCGTTGACGTAGTGGATCACTCGCCTGGCCTTTCCATCGATGACCACCGCGACATGCTGCCACATTCCTAGTTTACCGAGCGAGAGCACGGGCGGGCTGGCCAGAATCTGGAATTTCCCATCGGCCGGGCCGAACACCGTCAGACCCAAAACGCCATCGTTTCGGATCAGCCAGTGAATCGTTCCGGGATCCAATCCATCGGACATGAAAAGCGAATTGAACCGCCGATCCAGCCCCTTGATGCAGACCCACGCCGACAGGGTCAATGCGTTGAAGTCTCCCGGCACCGCCAGACGCACGCGGTCGTTGACACTTTGGAATTCCAGCGCCTGCTTCTCCCGCCACCGGCCCTCTGCGCGTACGCAGCCGACCACAGTGGCCTCTGGCACGGAATGGTTCTGTTCCGCGGCATTAGGCAGCGTCCAGTCCGTGCTGCCGAGGTTCTCGAAATCCAAGTGGACAACCAGAGAGGGGTCCTGGTTGAGCTGCGCGCTCGCGAACTGCCATTGTTCATAGCGAAAAGCCTGTGAAGCCAGCGACCGCTGCTCGAATTCGAATAGCGGAGCGAAGCCGGCCGCGCTCGCAGCCATGAACTGCGGAGGAGCGCTTCCCTGCACGACGGCGGCCTGGCCTTCGTTCAGCGACCGCTTCGCGGCTGTTCCTGGAAGCAACTCTACTTTTCCTTTGAAAACATGAACCTCAGTTCTTTCCTGCCGGCGTCGATCCCGAATGCGGTCCCGAGATCGACCACGTTGAATTGAGCGGTCTTTAAGCGAAAGCCCCGTGCCGCCTGCGGCACCTCCACGAGCAGTCGACCGCTCGGACAAACGGCTTCGCTGGGGGAAACCAGCCGCAATTCCGCAGGCCCCTCGATCACGATCCGCGCCCCGCTGTAGAAGACCACTTGCGCCAAACCGGACTTCAGACGAACCCACCCCGGCTCCAGGGCGCTGCCCACCCGTAGCGGACCCGTGGCTTCAGTCCAACGCGCATCCACAACCCGCGTCAGCATCGCAACGGCAGTACTGGTGGCTCGGTTGCCGGTGGCAGGTCGCCTGAACCAAAAGTTCCAAACGCCCCCGGCGATCAGCATGAGGCAAGCCGCCAGCGCCAGCGCTCCCATCAATTTCCTCCTCCTGGCCGGCCCCACCGGGTTCGGTGAGAGGATGTTCGGCCGTTCGCCCGTGCTCGTCTCGGGTAGGCGGCTACTGGCGGCCGCAAACGCCGCCTGCGAAAACAGGTCCGGCTCAGACGCCAGGCGGATGTGCAACTCGACGCGCATTAGATATTCGTCCCGAGCGCCCGAGTTGCTTCGCAATAACGCGTTCAAGGCGTGCATCTCGGCTTCGTTTGCGGAGCCGTGACACACGGCAGCCACGGCATCGTCAAACTCGGGAGACGGGAATAAGTGTGTCATGCCGCCTCCGGTTTTACCTGGCTTTCGACACACAATTGCAGGGTATGCCGGATCCGTTGCAGCATCTTGTAGGTTGCGGCCGGACTCCGGCCAGAACGCTCCGCGAGCGTTTCGATGCCAGTGCGCTCGTAGTAATACCCCTCAACTAACGAGCGCTGTCCTTCCGGAAGCTTTCCGAGGCAGCCTTCGAGGTGCCGCAGCCGCAGTTCGAACTCGGGCCCCAACTCCTGCCGCCGGTGGGCCAGTTCCTCTGCCAGACCGTGACCTAATAGCGCCTGCCAGCGCTGCCGCCGCTCGATCCACTGATGGGCCTTGTTCAGCGCGAACCGGCAGGCCCAGGGCGTGAAAGGCTGGGCCGGATCATAGGCGTCGAACTTCTCCCAAAGTGCCATGGCGGTCTGTTGCACGATGTCCTCGGCGTCCGTTGTGTTCGGAACCAGGGCGGCCACATAACGAAAGATCTCCCGCTCGCTGCGCAGGAATAGCGAAAGAAACCGCTGCTGCGCTGCACTTGAATCACCGAACCGGTGCGTGGAATCTGTCGACATGCTTCAATCTCTATCAATACTTCCGGCAAACCGCCAGTTTTGGACATCCTAATCGGGTGTGAGCATCCTCATTCCCTCGCCCGCGACCAGAGGCAACCCAGCCGCATGGAACGAGGGAGGCAACACAAGCGTCACAATGGCAGACTTTGACCTGCTTTCCGATAAGCGGCTCGAGGTGTAATCACCAGGCAGTCTCGATCGCACAAAAACACGGATTGGATGTCCAAAAGTCGAGGTTTGTGGGAAGTATAGGTAGCTATGAATAAGCCTTTTCGCAGTATCGGAATGAGCCGGAGACGTTTTCTTGCCGCCACAGGGCTGGCGCTTGCCGCACCTACCATTATTCCTGCCAGCGCGCTGGGGCAGGATCAAAAGGCGGCTCCCTCCGAGCGCGTCACCTTAGGCGTAGTCGGCTGGGGGATGCAGGGGCCGGGCAACACAGGAGAGTTCCTCAAGCTCAAGGACTGCCAGGTCGTTGCCGCTTGTGACCTCGACAAGAACCATCTCCAGACCGCCGTCAACACCATCAACAAGCATAACGAAAACCAGGACTGCAAGGCTTATCACGATTTCCGCGAAATGATGGCCCGCAAGGACATCGATGCTGTGATGCTGGCGGTACCTGACACCTGGCATGCCCTGGTCGCCGTCGAGGCTGCCAACAACAAAAAAGACATTTACGGCGAAAAGCCGCTCGCGCGGAGCATAGCCGAACAGCAAGCTATCGTCAGGGCGGTCCAACAAAACGGCCGCATCTGGCAAACCGGATCTTGGCAGCGTTCGCAGGGTACTTTCCGGCGCGCGGCCGAAATCGTCCGCAATGACCTGATTGGCAAGATTACACGCGTCGAAGTCGGCTTGCCGGCGGGCCATACCGATTTTGCCCGCACCGGCAGGGCGCTAGCGGAGAAACTCAAGGCGGGCGCTCGGCCCGACTTCCTGGCCAAAGTTATTCCCGGCACGCCCGAGTGGGACACGGCCGTGACGGAGCCTCCTGGCGAACTGGACTACGAGAGGTGGCTTGGCCCTTCGCGGCAGGAGCCTTACATCGGCGCCCGGGTTCACATGAACTGGCGTTGGAATTACAATATTGGGGGCGGCCAATTGCTCGACTGGATCGGCCACCATGGCGACATCGCCCACTGGGGTCTGGACATGGACCAAACGGGCGGCCCTTTGGAAATCGAGAGCAGCGTTGGCGAATTCCCGCCGGCCAACGCCATCTGGAACACTTGCACCAAGTACCGCGTCACCCTCAAGTATCCGAAGGATATCACCATGATCATCGCCGGTGGACATAGCGATATCCGAGGTGGCACCAAGTGGATCGGAACCGACGGCTTCGTCTCGGTTGACCGTGGTCACTTCGACGCGACGAATCTCGATTGGCGAGCCAAGCTCCCCGACGAGTGCAAAGTGCGGCTGTACATATCTGATAACCACCAGGCCAACTTCATCGCGTGCGTCAAATCCCGCAAACCGACCATTACTCCTGCCGAAACCGGCCACCACTCTGCCATCCCAGGACACCTCAGCCTCATCTCGTTGCTCACAGGCCACGATGAAAATGGCCAACGCATCGGCCGCAGTCTGAAATGGGACGCGGAAAAAGAAGTCATCCTTGACGACCCTGAGGCCAGTAAACTCCTGGCCCGCCCCTTCCGTGCCCCATGGAAGCTTGCTTGATCTGACCAGCAGCCTTGGTTCATTACTCTGGCAAAGCAGCGGTTGCCAATGCGACTTGTTCTCCCGTTGAGTGCATGAAATCCCCATCCTGTGGGTGGCAAAAACGCCGTCAAGAAGGAAGCATACGCGATCAATTGATGGGGAACATGACGGTCGCGTAGGTCTCGGACCTTGGCAGAAGCGCGTGGGCGGCAGACCGCATATTCGCTCACATGCAGAAAAGCGAGGTGAAAACCGCGGCGCTCGGATCAGCGCTTGAAGAAGTGGTTAGGCCGGTTTCTTTCAAGCTGCCTGACGCAGGTAGCGATGGTGGAGGCCACCGACCAAGGGCAACTCGATGACCTTGCCGCAGTCGGGTGATTCGATCGGCCGTGGCACGGGACTATCGTGGTCAAGGGAGCGATGGGGCCGTACGTTATGATCATATTGAACGTAGGATTCGAGAACGCGCCTTAGCTGTCGCTCATTGAACACGATCACTCGATCCAGGCATTCTCGCCGAATTGAACCCACCAACCTCTCGACGAATGGGTTCTGCCAAGGCGACTTCGGGGAGATCAACTTCTGCTTGATGCCCATGCCC
>JANXQE010000473.1 GCA_025356925.1 Limisphaerales bacterium
CAAAAGGAAAACGATTTGCTGAGGGTTGGCATGGAGAAGGAGAAACAAGCGCCCGCGCCCGCGGTAGCTACCAAGGCCGTGGAAGCTCAGCCTCAAATTGCGAAATTGCAATCCCAGAACGAATCGCTGCGACTTGAGAAGGTTGCGCTGGAAAACCGGGTCAGGCAGTTGACTGCAACGACAGCGGGTTCCACCCCAGCATCCGCTACCATCACGGCGGGTGAGGGCGTCCGAATCAAACAACTGGAGGCCGAACGCGATGCGCTCCAAAAGCAACTCGAGGCGGCCACGAAAGAAAAGTCAGGACAAAAAAGCAAAAAGGTAACACCTCGGGTCCAAGACCTTGAAAACCAGGTAGCTTTAGACCGGGCTCGGTTGGAAGTGCTCGAAGCCCGTGCGGTACCCTACTCGGCGGAAGAACTGGCCTTGCTCAAGCCTCCTCAAGCCAAGCTGGCTGAAGCCGATCCCAACGCCGGCAAGAAATCGATTCACGACCTGCCCGCGGGTTCGGCGGCACTGGTCGCCGAAGCGCAGCGGTATTTCGCCGCCAAGCAGTTCGACAAAGCGGAGGCCGCTTATTTACAAGTGTTAGCGCAAGATCCGAAAAACGTGCCAACCCTGGCGAACCTGGCGGCCATTCAGGTGGAGGCGGAGCAGTTCGACAAAGCGGAGTCCAATATCAAACAGGCGCTGGCGCAAGAGCCTGATGATGCCTACAGCCTGTACGTTTATGGGATGCTGAGGTTTCGTCAGGGAAAATACGATCAAGCGCTGGAGGTTCTGAGCCGATCGGCGAAACTCGACCCTCAAAATGCCGAAGTCCAAAACTATCTTGGTCTGACCTTAAGTGAGAAGGGAATGCGCGTCCCGGCCGAAGCAGCCTTGCGTAAAGCCGTCCAGCTTCAGCCGGGGTATGCGGACGCCCAATATAACCTCGCGGTGGTCTATGCCACCCAGCAACCGCCGGCCACCGAGCTCGCGCGGTGGCATTACCAGAAAGCTCTCGCGGTCGGCCACCCGCGCAACCCCGATTTGGAAAAACGGTTCGAAGTGCGGCAGTAAGAGCGGCGATGGCGTGGTGGAGTCTTAGGTTGCTGCGGGGTGTATCTTGTTAAGACAAGCTTTATACGAAATCAGGATTTCAACCCGGGGGCGCGGGTTTTATGAATTTACCGACGACGTGGAGGCCTGGGTTTCGAAGAATCGATTTCAAACCGGGTTGGTGACCCTGCAGGTTCGCCACACCTCGGCTTCGTTGCTAATCCAGGAGAATGCGGATCCGGACGTGCGACGCGATCTCGAAAGTTTTTTCAGCCGATTGATCCCGGATGGCGACCCTTTGTTCGCGCACACCGCCGAGGGCGAAGACGACATGCCGGCGCACGTTCGGGCTGCGCTCACAGCCGTCAATCTTTCCATTCCGGTCGTGCAGGGACGGCTGGCCCTCGGGACGTGGCAAGGCCTCTACCTCTGGGAACACCGCCGCGCGCCACATCAGCGCCTGGTTACAGTCCACGGCATTGGGGAGTAGGCCGGAGCGGCAGGGCCGCTTTGGCGTCCAGTTAAGAAGCGGAGGCACGGGGGCGGCCCGGAGATCCGAAGGCCGAAATCCGAAGGCCGAAAGGACAAGCCGCGTGTTTCAACCTGCCGGTCGCAGGATTTCCAATGCCAGGGCGCTTTGGAGCTGAGCACAAGAGGGACGGCTGCGGATTACAAATCGGCGATACGGCCCTTGGGGGCGTGAGTGGCACAATAAGCTTTCCACGCCGTTTTTCGGCTGGCATGTTCGTGGCAGGATTGAAAATTATGACTTTAGATGGGCAGTGTTCCGGTTGGAAAAGGTTTTTGGCGGGGCTGGGATGCGCGCTGCTAGGGTGGTGTTCACGCGCCGAAACGACCAACCTCAACCGGTTCGGATTCACGGGGCCAGAAATATTTCCGATTGATAATCAACTGAGCCAGTTGCGCGTGGCGGACCTG
>JANXQE010000532.1 GCA_025356925.1 Limisphaerales bacterium
CAGACATACCTGATACCCGATAGCTGGACGGTCAGCCTGGCCTGCGCGCTCGGAACGCTGCCCACCGCATTGCTTACGATGACTGAGTAGAGGCCCGCCTGGTCTGTTGTCACGGCCGCCAGGGTCAGGCTAGAGTCGGTGGCACCCGAGATGGGGGTCCCATTAAACTGCCATTGCCAGGACAACGGCGGGGAGCCCCGGGCGCCCACTGTAAAGGTAACATTGCTGCCAGCAGTCACCTCCCGGCTGAGAGGTTGCAGGTTGATCAAAGGCGCAACGGGCGATTGAAACTCGTAGGCGCCCATATCCACGGTCTCGCTGAAAATGCGCGGATTGCCGTCGAGGTCGGTGGTACTGGACACGAAAGCGTTGATGCCGGCGTTGATGCAGGGCGATGCGGCCTGCAAGTGGAAGTCGCCGTTCGCCTGGTCGACAAAGAGCGGCGCGGCGTCGATGTTCGGCCCGAAGAAGGACGGTGGCGCTGGCGTAGTGCAACAGAAAGTGATCATGCTACCCCAGCTCAAATAACAATTGGCGGCCCAAAGGGAGCCCGGCGCGTTGTTGTAATAGATAATGGAGTTGAAGAGGATGCCCACATAGTCCCCGCCGCCCTGACTCGCGGAGTTGCCGGTCACGGTACAGTTGGTGAGCGCGCAAACGAAGGACCCGCCGCCATAGCTACCTGCCGAATTCCCGGCAAGCAGGCAATTGTCGAGCGAGCAACTGTAGGCTCCGCCGCCCGATTGAGCCGCGGAGTTTCCGATCACCTTACAATTCGTCACCAAGGCACTCCGCCACGAGTCGCAGTAAGCTCCACCTCCGCTAACCTCGGGATCGCTTTGACCCGTTTGTCGGGTCGCTCCATTGGTCAGGGTAAACCCACTAAGGACCGAGTTGCTGCTTAGGTAGACGCACCGAATTGCTGCATCCCCGTTGGTCACGCCTGACACCTGGTAGCCCTGGATGAACGTGACCCCTGGCCCATTCACGCTACGGACCGTCAGTGGCTGATCCACAGCCACTCGGTTGGTTAGCATGCTCGTTCCCACCGTCCGCCCGCCGGTCTCGTAAAGGCCATTGGTAACGACGATTTCGTCGCCGAAATTCGCTGCGTCCACTGCATCTTGAATGATATGGGCTGCGGTGGCCCAGTTCGTGTAAGGTGGCGTGGGACTGGGGCTGCTCTGCCAGACATAGCTGGTGCCAGGTGGCTTGACGGTGAGTATGGCGTCCGCGCTGACGACGCTCCCGAGCGCATTGCTGACGATGACCGAGTACACCCCTGCCTGGTTGGTGGTTACCGACTGCAGGGCCAGGGTCGAGTTGGTGGCATCCGGGATGGCAGAACCATTGAACTGCCATTGCCAGGACAACGGCAGGGAGCCCTTGGCGTCAACTGTGAAGTAGACATTGGTGGTGACAGAGACCGTCTGGCTGAGGGGCTGCAGCGTGATCGCCGGCGCAGTGTCCAGCACCGTTAAAACCGCCACCTGGCTGGTCACGGAACCCAGGAAGTTGGTGACCACCACCGAATAGCCACCCGCCTGGTTGGTGGTTACCGGCGCCAGTATCACGCTCGAGCTAGTGGCCGCCGGGATGGCAGCCCCGTTATGCTGCCATTGCCACGACAACGGCAGGGAACCCGCAGCCGCAGCAGTGAAAGTGACATTACTGCTGCCGGCATAAAGCGTCTCGTTGAAGGGCTGCACGGTTATGGAAGGCGCAGCGTCTATTACCGTTAAAACCGCCACCTGGCTGGTCGCGGAGCCCAGAACGTTGGTGATCACCACCGAATAGGCACCCGTTTGCCTGGTCGTCACCGTCGATAGCGCCAGACTCGAGTCGGTGGCACCCGGGATCGCGGCCCCCTCAAACTCCCATTGCCAGGACAAGGGCGGCAAGGAGCTCGCGGTGAGAACTGTGAACAGAACATTGGTGCCGGAGTATACCGACTGGCCAAGCGGCTGTTGAGTGATCAAAGGCGGGGCGCCTTGAACCGTTAAGACCGCCACTTGGCTGGTCACCGAGCCGAAGGTGTTAGTGACCACCACCGAATACCCACCCGCCTGATCGGGAGTCGCTGCCGGGAGGTTATAGCTCGAGTTGGTGGCGTTGAAGATGGCAGTCCCATTAAACTGCCACTGGAAAGACAAGGGTGGGGTTCCCGAAACACCAACTCTGAAAGTGATATTGCTGCCGACAAGGACCGTCATGTAGATGGGCTGCTGGGTAATCTGAGGCGCAGCTCCTGGCACTGGTATCACCGTTAAGACCGCCACCTGGCTCGTAACCGAGCCCAAGGCGTTAGTCACCACGACGGAATAGCCACCCGCCTGGTTGGTCGTCACGAACGCCAACGTCAGGCTGGAGCTGGTAGCCGCAGGCACGACGGTCCCATTAAACAGCCACTGCCAGGACAACGGCAGGGAGCCCTTGGCCGCTGCTGTGAAAGTGACATTGGTACCGGCGGATATTGTCTGACCGAGGGGCTGAAGAGTGATTGAAGGCGCAGCGTCAATTACAGTTAAAACCGCCACCTGGCTGGTGATCGAGCCGAGGGAATTCGTGATCACGACGGAATAGCCACCCGCCTGGTTGGTCCGCACGGGCGCCAGCGTCAGGCTCGAGCTGGTGGCGGCCGGAATGACGGCGCCATTGAACTGCCATTGCCAGGACAACGGCAGAGAGCCTGCAGCGTCAACGGTGAAGGTGACGTTGCTACCGGCATATAGCGTTTGGCTTAGTGGCTGCAGGAAGATCAACGGCGGACCGGAGAATTGGAACTCAAAGGCGCCCATGTCCACCGTGCCACCGGAGATGCGCAGGTTGCCGTCGAGGTCAGTTGTGCCGGACACAAAGGCGTTGTTCCCGGCATTGATGCACGGGGAGTTGGATTGCAGGTGCAGGTTGCCTCCAGCGTAATCGATGAACAGCGGCGCGTTGGTGATGTTGCCAACGCCGTTGGTGGGAATGGGTGTGGTGCAGCAGTAGTTCAGGATCATCCCCGAGGAAAAGTTCGTATCGTACTGAGCGGTGTTGTTGTAGATGATGCAATTGTAGAGCTTGCTGCGGGACCAAACCCCGCCCATTTGGAACGCCAGGTTGCCACACACCGTGCAGTTGTAGAGCGCGCTCTCAAAGGCACCGCCGCCTAATCCATATTGAGCCCCGGCGACCGAATTCCCGCTCAGCAGGCAGTTGTACAGCGTTCCACCATACGCTCCGCCGCCATTGGTAGCGGAGTTGCCGACCATCACACAGTTCGTAAGGTAGGCGTTAGTGGAGTTGCACCATACCCCACCGCCGTTTGCGGCCCATCCGTTAGTCAGGGTGAACCCGGACAGGCTGGCGCCGTCGGTCAAGGAAACGCACTGATTCGTGCCGCCGCCACTGATGACTGTGAACTGCGGGCCGTTAACGCCGAGCAGTCCGATCGGTTTGCCCACGACCAACCCACCGGCATACACTCCGTTGGTCACCAGCACCAGGTCAAGCGGCTGCGCTGCAGCCACGGCATCTTGAATATTGGTGGCCGCCGTGGCCCAAGTGTTGTAAGGCGGCGTCGGGTTTATGCTGCCTGGTGAGACGTAGAGCGGAGCAGCGGAGAGGTGGGAGGAGATTGCCACCAGGAAGATGCCAGCCGCCAGGCGAATCGTGGTTTTCATTCTGTCCTCATTTGCAGAAGTGGAAGCTCACAGCCAGGAGAGCGCCGAAAGAAGATTCTGGGAATCAGTCGGGTGAACGTTCCAAACCCTCAACCCTGTTTCGCGCCAGCCTGTAAGGTGGCGATTCATGCCGATGCCCCGGGCCGTTCTCCGCACATCAGCCGTTGACTGTGACAGTAGCGAATCAGCGGCTCGCGGCAATGCCCAAGACTTGACACTCGCCCCTGCGGCCAAGATAAGCAAGTGAATCCTGAAACGGCTGCTCCGATTACTGGCCTTGGGAAATTATGCGCTTTCCTTAGCCGTCAGGAGAGAATGCGCGTTCCGAACATGCCGTCAAGTTTTGCCACTGATGGGACGCTCAGGCTCAGTGAGGCTTCTTACTGCGCCTGGCTTTCTGCGCTTTGGGGGCTTTGAGGGCTCTGGGCGCTTTCTTGGCATGGTTGCCTCCGAAACCGAACCAAGCCCACTTTGTTCCATCTGAGCTGTGACGGGAAGCGCTGCTTGAGGCTGCAGCAGTGCCGGGCACAGAAAGAACCGCAGCGAGTAACAGAGGGATAAAGCGGCGCATAAACTTTGAGTGAGTGTTATGTGCGGACGCGGGCCGTTGCAACCCTAAAAGCTTAATCGGATTTCGAGTGTCGGATTTCGAGTTGCAAAACGTTGTCTTTTTGTAAACATTCAGAGCCAATGGAATCGCGTAGCTTATGATTATGAGTACCTCACCAGTTCGAGTTGCAGTCACGGGAGCCGCCGGCCAAATCGGCTATTCCCTGCTCTTTCGCATCGCCTCCGGCGCCATGTTCGGGCCCCATCAACCCGTTATTTTACATCTCATTGAGATTGAGCCCGCTCTGCCTGCGCTCGGCGGGGTGGTGATGGAACTGGATGACTGCGCATTTCCCCTACTCAAAGGCGTTGTGGCGACTGCCAGCCTGGATGAGGGCTTTCGCGGGGTGAATTGGGCACTGTTGGTCGGGAGCGTTCCGCGCAAGGCGGGAATGGAGCGCAAAGACCTGCTGGGCATTAACGGCAAGATCTTTATCGGCCAGGGCCAGGCGATCCAGAAGAATGCCGCGACTGATGTGCGTATTCTGGTAGTCGGCAACCCCTGCAACACGAACTGTCTCATCGCCATGAACAATGCCCCGGAGCTCCCGCGCGATCGGTTCTTCGCCATGACTCGTCTCGATGAAAACCGCGCCAAGTCTCAGCTTGCAAAAAAGGCGGGAGTCGAAGTAACCGACGTCAGCCGTCTGGCGATCTGGGGGAATCATTCAGCCACGCAATACCCCGATTTTGAGAATGCCAGGATTAAGAACCAGCGTGCGACCGAAGTGATCACCGATCAAGCCTGGCTCAAAAGCGAGTTCATCAGCTCGGTCCAACAGCGCGGGGCGGCGATTATCAAGGCGCGGGGAGCGTCCAGTGCCGCTAGCGCCGCCAACGCTGTGGCGGACACAGTCCGGTCGATTGTTGAGCCGACGGTTTCCCTGGATTGGCACAGCGTATGTCTGTGCTCGGACGGCAGCTATGGCGTGGAGAAAGGCTTGATCAGTTCTTTCCCGGTGCGGAGTGATGGTCGCAAGCTGGAGATCGTTGCTGGCTTGCCGATCAGTGAGTTCAGCCGCTCGAAGATCAATGTGACTGTTGGTGAATTGAAGGAGGAAAAGGCGATGGTCAGCGAACTGCTCCCTCGCACGGTCCAGGCCTGAGCGGCGGCTCTTCGGGCCTCGACATCACCGCTAGCTCACCGCAATCAGGGATGCGCGTTCGCCGTTGCGGTCGCGCACCACGCCACTCGCCCTCGGATCCAGCACCGGTTTGGCATCCACCAGGAAGCGGTACTGGTGGTGCCCGTGATGGAGCGGCACCTGGAGCAGCCACGCTCCGTCAGGCTGGCGCTGCATGGGGTGGGCCTCCGGGTTCCAACCGTTAAAATCCCCCATTAAAGACACCTGCTTCGCAGCCGGGGCTACGCACACAAAGTTTACGGGCTTCGACATCCTTTTCGCTGAGTAGCGGTTTGGGGCAAAGAGTGAACTGGCAGGCTGCATGAAGCTTTTACTCCTTTGGTGTCAACAGGCGAACTAATTCTAGACCATGATTCCAATAACAATATTGAAAATTGCAGAATCGCGGGCCTTTCGCAAGAGCCAACTGAAATTCAGGAGCCAACCGGG
>JANXQE010000560.1 GCA_025356925.1 Limisphaerales bacterium
ACCGTCCCTCCCGGGACGGTCCTTCCCGGTGGGGCATTTCTCGTGGTTGCCGCTTCACCGGCGGGCGTGCAGAACGTCTATGGCATTACCGGCGTCCTCGGTCCTTATACGGGCAGTCTGAAAAAATCGGACACTCTCCAACTCCTGGACGAGCACGGCGCGGTACTGCTCACGGTGCCCTATTCCAACATTTACCCCTGGCCGGTGGCCGCCGACGGTACCGGCCATTCCCTGGTCTTGGCCAACCCCACCTTCGGTGAGGGCGACCCGCGAGCCTGGGACATCAGCGACGTCGTCGGCGGTTCTCCCGGGCAAATGGATGCTTTGCATCCTAGCCCCTTGCGCAATGTCGTGATCAACGAGTTTTTGGCGCACACGGATCCCCCGAACTATGATTATGTGGAACTCTACAATCACGCCAATCAAGCCGTCGATATTTCCGGCTGCATCCTGACGGACGACCCAGTCACCAATAAGTTTATTATCCCGTCTGGGACGATTATTCCCCCCCGCGGCTTCGCCGTATTCACCGCCGACCTTTGGACTAATCTCAACTTCCGGCTCAGTGCACTCGGGGAGAGCGTCTTCTTCAAGAACCCCGACGCCAGCCGCTGCCTTGATGCGGTTCAATTCGGAGGGCAACAAAACGGTGTGGCCACCGGTCGCTGGCCGGATGGTGCGAACGACTTTTATCGGCTGGCCTCGAAGACACCGGGCACCAACAATGCACCGATTCTCCTCAGCGATGTCGTCATCAACGAGCTCATGTATCACCCGATCAGCGGCAACGACGATGACCAATACATCGAGCTCTACAACCGCAACACGAATATCGTTGACCTCGGCGGTTGGACCCTGAGCGATGCAGTGACATTCACGTTCCCGAGCAATACGCTTCTTGGGCCAGACAATTACCTCGTTGTGGCGCGCAACGCGGCGCATCTTCGGACCAATTATTCCAATCTGAACCTGACCAACTGCCTGGGGGACTTCGCTGGCAGCTTTCACACAGCGGCGAACACCTGGCCTTGAACATGCCCGATTTAACCATCCAGACCAACGCGCAAGGCCTGGGGGTGACGGTCGAGTTTCAGTTCATGGTCAACGATTTGACGTATGGCGCAGGGGGCCGCTGGGGGCAGTGGTCCGGAGGCGGCGGCAGCAGCCTCGAGCTAGTCGATCCCAATGCGAATAACCGCCTGGCCGCGAATTGGGGTGATAGCGATGAAACCCAGAAATCCTCCTGGGTGAATATCGAAACGACCGGCATCCTGGACAATGGAGCCAATTATGATCCCTCCATCGATTACGCCCAAATCGGACAATTGGATGTGGGAGAATGCCTGGTCGATAACGTCGAAATCTATGCCGGAACCGGCGGGGCCAACCTGGTTTCCAACCCCGATTTTGAAAGCCTCGGCCTGAGCAACTGGTCGTTGCAAGGCGACCAATCCCGGTCAAGCCTCGAAAACTCTGGCTACGCCAGCTCTCACTCCCTGCACATCCGTTGCAACGACCGGCTTTGGACCGGGGACAATTCCTGTCAGGTGTTACTCAACGCCAATTCATTGGACGTTGGCCAAACCGCCACGCTGCGTTTCAAGGCCCGTTGGCTCCGTGGCTGGCCGGAGATCCTTCTGCGCCTCAACGGCAATTGGCTGGAAGCGACTGGGGCAATGCCTGTCCCGGCCAACCTCGGCACTCCGGGCGCCCGTAACAGCCGCTACCTCAGAAACGCCGGCCCGGCGATTTACAGCCTCACCCACAATCCGCCAGTCCCGGCAGTCAGTCAGCCGGTGGTGGTCACGGCGCGCGTCCATGATTTCAATGGACTGGCCAATCTCAACGTTTATTACCGTGTGGACCCGGCGACAACCTACACGCCACTGCCCATGACAGACGACGGCACCGGCGGAGACAGCATCGCGGGCGATGGGACCTGGAGCGCGACCATCCCCGGACAACCCGTTAACACGATCGTGGGTTTTTACATCGGTGCTGCCGACAGCAAAGGAGCGTCAACGCGCTTCCCCGCTCTGCTAAATGACAACGCACCCGTCCGCGAATGCGTCGTCATGTTTGGCGATGGCAACCCGCCCGGCAGTTTCCCGGTCTATCATTTGTGGATCACCCAAACCAACGCAACGCGCTGGAGCGAACTGTCGGATCTGAGCAACGAGTCGCACGACTGCACGATTGTCAACGGGACGCGGGTTATTTACAACGCCCAGGCACGCTTCGCCGGCAGTCCTTATCACCAGGGCTTTGACACCCCCTATGGCAACCTATGCCATTACAAGTGGATCTTTCCCGATGACGACGCGTTCCTGGGTGAAACCTCGTTCAACAAGATCCATCAGCCCGGCAACGGCGCTGGAGACGACGCCAGCATGCAGCGCGAACAGATCGCCAACAGCTTCTTGCGCGCCCTGGGCGTGCCTTGGCTGAATCGACACGACGTGATCGTTTATGTCAATGGCAACCGCCGTGGCGGAGTAATGGAGGACGCTCAAACCCCC
>JANXQE010000592.1 GCA_025356925.1 Limisphaerales bacterium
ACGAGCGCGTTTTCAGTCGGGAAGAGCTGCTGCTGCTCCTGCAAAACCTCATAATAACTCGCGTTGCCGGACTGATATCGTTTCATCCCCATGTCCAGAGCCATCTGGTACGCGTCCACAGCGCGCGCTTGCTCCACCCGCTCATCGGCCAGTTTTTCACGGGAAATCAGTGCGTCGGAAACCTCCTGAAACGCGTGAAGCACAGCGTACTGGTATTGCAACGCGAATTGTTCACGTACGGCCTTGGCCTGTTGGTATTGCGCGCGGAGCTGCCCGCCGTGAAAAATCGGTCCGGTCAATCCCGCGGCCACACCCCAGGCGGTGGCCCCGCCTGCGGTGAACGCGGAAAGTTCCGGGCTCACCTGTCCGAGCAGCCCAGTAAGATTGAGTTGCGGAAAAAAGTCCGCTTTGGCCACGCCAACTTGCGCGTTGGCCGAACGTAATTGCTGTTCGGCTTCGCGGACGTCTGGCCGCCGCTCGAGCAGGGCGGAGGGTAAACCGGCCGGCACCTCCGGCGGCATCTGTTTCTCGAGAGATGAATTGCCGTGCAGAATTCGGTCGGGGTTTTGTCCAAGCAAAACGCTGAGTTGGTCTTCCATCAAGGTGATTTGGCGATCGAGTCCGGGAATGGTTGCCGCGGCGGAGTGCAGCAGCGCTTCGGCGGAGGATGTTTCCAATCTGGACGCCACGCCGCCTTGCAGCCGCTGGCTGAAAACCTTAAGGCTTTCGCCAAATGAATTGGTTGATTTTTTGGCTATTTCCAGTTCGTCCTCCAGGGCCAGAAGTTGAAAATATTCCTGCGCCACCTGCGCAATGACGGAAGTCATCACCTCGCGTCGAGCTTCCTCGCTCGCGAACAGTTGCGCCCGCGCGGATTCGTTGAGCCGGCGAATGCGTCCCCACAAGTCGATCTCCCACGAGGCGTTGATGTCCGCCGCAAACGCACCCCCCGTGATCCCCGTCGCTGAAGGCGTGTTGCCCGAGCCCACGTTTTTGCCTTTGCCCGCGATTGCCGCATAATTCACCTGGGGAAAGAATTGCCCGCGGGTCTCCCTGGTGACCGCGCGCGCCTGCTCAATCCGCGTAACGGCGATCCGCACATCATAATTATTGGTCAGCGCGGTGCGAATCAGGGTCTGCAGTGTTTCGTCGCGGAAAACCTGCCACCAAGGAAGATCAGCGAACGAATTGGTGGAGATTACCCGTTCACTGCGAAATGTGAGCGGCGCGTTGACCGCCGGCCTTCGGTAGCCCGGACCAACGGAGCATCCGGCCAGGAATAAAACCAGGCACCAGGTCGCACAGGCGTAAAGCCTTTGGTTTTTGACCGCGATCTTGCCCCTGAGTGCTGAAACAAAATTCATCCGTTGGGCTCCGGCGCTTCCGGCGCTTGTTCCTGCACGCTGTTTTTGCTGAAACGCGCACTGAGTCTCTCGACCACGGCGAACGTGACCGGCACGATGAAAGTGTCCACCAGCGTCGCCCCCAGCATTCCGCCGATGACGACCGTGCCGAGGATCCGGCGCGAAACCGCGCCGGAACCGGAAGCCAGCCAGAGCGGAACGCAGCCCATGATAAACGCGAAGGAGGTCATCAAAATCGGACGCAGTCGGATTTGGGCCCCGGCCATGGCGGCCTCGTCAATCGGCCGGCCCTTTTCGTATTCCATTTTGGCAAAGGCGAGGAGGAGGATGGCGTTTTTTGCAGCGAGTCCGATCAACATAATGAGGCCAATCTGGGCATAGACGGTGTTCTGGAAACCGCGGAGATTCAACGCGAGGAACGCGCCCAGGATCGCCGTGGGCGTCCCGAGCAGGACGCTGGCCGGGAGCGACCAGCTTTCGAATTGCGCAGCAAGGATCAGAAACACGCAGAGGATCGAAAGGCTGAAAATGAGCGCAGGCGAGACGCCTTCGGCTGCCTTTTTCTCCTGGAACGACATGCCGAGATAATCGAAGCCCATTTCGCCGGGCATGGTCTGCGCATAAACCTCTTCGAGCGCTTTGGTGGCTTGGCTCGCGCTATATCCGGGTGCCGCAGAACCATTGATTTGGGCACACGGATACTCGTTGTAGTGCATGACAAATTCCGGGCCGGTGCGATATTGAATTTCAGTGAAGGCGGAGAGGGGCACGCTCTGTCCTTGATTATTGCGGACGTAAAAAAGTCCGACGTTCTCGGCCCGCGTGCGATAAAGGTCTTCGGCCTCGATGTAGACCTGCCACTGACGCCCAAACCGGTTGAAATAATTCACGAAATTACCGCCCATGAAGGTCTGCAGCGTCCGATAGACATCACTGAGCGCGACTCCCTGCTTCAAGACCTTATTACGATCCACCTTGACGAACACTTGCGGCACGTCCGGCAAGTGCGTCGTGCTCACGCCAGCAATTTCGGGACGTTTACGCGCGGCCTCCATGAATTTGTTCAGGTTTTGCGTGAGAAAAACCGGGTCCTGTTTGCCGGAGCGGTCCTCCAACATGAAGGTGAACCCGCCGGACGTGCCGATGCCGGGGATGGACGGCGGCGAAAACGCGAATGCCGTCGCTTCGGGCAGTTTAGCCAGTTCACTGTTCAAGTGCGCGCGGATCGCCGCATACTGTTCCTCCGGCCTTTTGCGTTCTCGCCACGGTTTGAGCGTCGCAAAAAAGAACGCGTTGTAAGTGGCCTGCACCTGGCTTAACAAACTGAACCCTTCCACGGTCGTGTAATACTGCACACCGGCCGTGTTCTTCAAAATCTCCTCGATGCGTGTGCAAACCGCATCCGTCCGTTCGAGGGACGCCGCATAGGGAAGCTGGGCGATGATGAAGGCATAACCCTGGTCCTCTTCGGGTAGAAATGAGGAGGGCAATCGCGCGCCCATCACGACCGCGACCACGGCGATAATGCCTAGCATCGCCAGCGAAAAAGCGCTCTTGCGGATGAGCGTTCCGCTGATCTTGAGATAGCGTTTCCGCGTCCGGTCAAACCCACGGTTAAACCAGTCATAGAACCTTTGGAGTGGGCCAGCCGACGCTTTTGTTTTGGGCCGCAACAATTTTGCGGCGAGCGCGGGACTCAAAGACAGCGCGCAGAACGCGGAAAGAATCACCGAGATCACAATGGTGAGCGCAAATTGCTGGTAAAGCCGCCCGGTGATGCCGGCGATAAAAATGGTTGGAACGAACACCGCCGCGAGGATCAGCGCCAAGGCTACGACGGGCCCGGCGACTTCGTGCATCGCCTTGAGTGCCGCCTCCTTGGGGGACAGGCCTTCATCGATGTGGCGCTCCGTCGCTTCGACGACGACGATGGCGTCATCCACCACCAATCCGATGGCCAGAACCAGGCCGAAAAGCGAAAGCGTGTTGATGGAAAAGCCGAACATAGGGAAAAATGCGAACGTTCC
>JANXQE010000662.1 GCA_025356925.1 Limisphaerales bacterium
TCAACCCGCCTTCCAGGTTGACTAAATCATCGTACTCGGTGGCCGGTTTGGTCTTTTTGTGATGCTGGTCGACCAGGCCCTGGTACATCCAGTACAACTTGTAGAGGGAGCCGTTGTCGTTGCGCGCGTTGCGAGCCAGAAACGCCTTGTTCGGCTGCTCGATGGCCAGGTAATAGCCAGACAATCGGCCGTCCACCCATAACCGGAAGTGCTCGGTCCAGCAGGCGGGCACTCCGGCCAGACGGTAAAGTTCGTAGGCCATCGGTTCGGAAAGCAGCCACCGGGGCGAATTTTCAAAGATGATGTTGATGCCGGTCATGCCTTTAAAGCTGTGCTCCTTTTTGAAGTGCACTTTCATTCCGCCTTTGCGGCGCCGAATATAAACGTGGTCGAAGGTCAATACCTCTCCCCCAGCCGGCGGAACATAAACGAACGCGCCGTTGCCGCGTGTGGGCGAGCTCAGGAGGTCGAAAGGTCGGCCGTTCCAAACTCGGACGTGGCTTTCGGGCGGCGCGCGTGAAACATTAACCACGTAGGCGAACGGGATGCGCGCCGTATTGGTGTTTACGATGGTGGAATAGGAGAAAGTGGGCAGCGGCTCGTTCGGTCCTGGTGTGATTCGCGTCGCCTCCGGGTTGGCCGCTTTGACCCGAAAGCGAACTAAGGTTCCCTGGTGCTGGCCACTGATGATTCCCTGGTAAACACCGCTGCGGTCGTCGCCGGAGGTGCGCCGCATTGCGACCTCTATTTCGAGCGCCTGGTTGCCGCTCGAAACGACGCTCCAGAGCAGGCTCACTGATTTCACACCGGCCGGATCGGATACCCGCGCCGTAACCGTCGCGGCGGCATCAGGCGCGGGGGTCTTAAAAATGACCTCACTGATGGTCGGCGGTAAGTTGGCGGAAAAGCTGTCGTTACGGCGCCCGGGGCTCCCGGCGGGCCGTTCGAATGGAGGCAGGGCTGAGCTGGCCCAATTTCCGAGGTCGTCTGCGGATGCGAAGGGACAAATCCGCTCCAGGGACGGGGAATGACCATCGGGCCCCGCTGGCCACGGATCCGCGTCGGAATATTTGAGCGCATCAATGAGGGCGCCAGCCGCGTTGCTGAGTTCAATTTTTTCCCCGCGATGACTCAGCTTCCCAGTGAAATCTCCCAGGGCGCGAATCTGGCCGCCATAATTGCCGGCAAAGGCATTGGTGTTGCGGCACACCACCAGGTACTCTCCCGCATTCAGCCTGGTTCGGTTCGGGAGCGCATAATTAATTCCTTTGGTAAAGGACCACCCGGAGAGATCCACGGCCGTGACGCCACGATTGAACAATCCCACGTATTGCAGCTCCTCCAGCTCGAGCGGAGGGTGATACATGATCTCATTGATGA
The DNA here is from genome assembly GCA_025356925.1 of Limisphaerales bacterium. Classification (GTDB taxonomy): domain Bacteria; phylum Verrucomicrobiota; class Verrucomicrobiia; order Limisphaerales; family UBA8199; genus JANXQE01. The sequence goes on from JANXQE010000662.1 coordinate 1,381, forward strand.
TGACGTCTTGCTCGGTCGCCCGGGTGGTCAGCGCGAGTGAAGCCAGGCTGACGGCGACAACAGTTGATAGATGCGCGCCAAACCGAGCCAGTTTGATCATAGGCAAATCCTGGCCCGATTCTCGCCCAAAGGCAACCTGCTAACGATGTCGGTTTTATTTTGTCGGCAATGGCAGATCGAGTGTGAAGCTTGCTCCTTTGCCAGGTCCATCACTGTGGGCAACCAAGGCACCGCCCATTTCTTTGGCCGCTAAAGCGCCGCTGTGCAGCCCGAATCCATGGCCATCTTTGCGAGTCGTAAAACCATGGTTGAAAATCCGAGTTAGATTTTCCTGGGGGATGCCCACCCCGTTATCAATCACTGAGATTTTTATGCGCCCCTCCTCCCTGGCCACCTTCATGGTCAAAAGCTTTTCCGGCTGAATCGATTCATCACAGGCCTTCTTGGCGTTGCAGATCAAATTCACCAGAATTTGCAGCAGTTTGTGTTTGTCAACGGTGACCTCTGGCAGATGCGGGGCATACTCACGGACCACCCTGACTTCGTGCCGCGTGAGCGCCCCGCTGTTCATCCGCAGCGCGTCCTCGATCAACTCGGTCGGTTTAACCGCTTCGGCTGACCCGAAGACCTTGGCATAGTTCTGCTGCATTCCGACAATTCCCTTGATGTGCTCAACATTCTTTCGCAGGGAGTCGAGTTCGGCGAGAATTCCGGTTTGTTCGTTATTGAGGTGCTGGGCCAGGCGGCCAAGGTATTGAGGCAGTTGCCGGCCTTTCGGATCCTGCTCGAAGAAGCGGCCCAGGTCCGCGGAGTGCTCCTGGATCATCTCGGCAGCGCGGGCAATGTTACTCACTTTTGACCGTCTGATCTTCTCACCGACGAGTCCAGCGGAAACATTCACGCTGTTCAAGACGTTGCCCACGTTATGGAGCACACTGGTCGCCACCTCCGCCATGCCTGCCTGGCGCGACGCGACCAGCAATTCCTGATGCGAACGGTCTACCTCCGCTTCCATGCGCTTGCGTTCGGCAATTTCACCCTCGTGCTTCGCCTCGGTCCGTTTGTGATGTTCGATTTCATCGTGCAGTTCTTTGGTTCGTTGCTGGACCTGGCGGCGCAGCGCCCGCACCCAACCTAAGGCCAGCAACAGGACCGCGGCCGAGGCAGCCAGCGCCCAGAGGGTTCGCTGCAAGGTCCACCAGGAGGGGCTGGAGAGGACGGTCAGGTCGTCCGTCGAGCGAAGCAGGAGCCGGAATGATTGAACTTTTCCGGCGCTATCGAATTGACCGAGGAAAACACCGGTCAGCCGCGCCACTGTCCCCGGAGCAACGTCCGCCAGTCGGTCCGGGTGAGGTCCTTTCTCCAGCACCACATCGACTGTTCTTTGACCAAACCGCAAGGTGAGCAACTCCTCGGCGCCGTGTGCGAAGTGGCCGACGACCTCGCCTTGAATCCGGACCAGGGTGGCTTGCCGCGAATCGTCTAATTTCCCTTCAGGCTTGAGCTCGACCGGCTTCAATATGGCGCGCGCTGACACCGGGCTAACGATTGCGTCCTGCAGCATGGCGAGCTTATCCACGATCACCGGGAAGCCAACCACGTCCATTGTTGTGCCGACTTGAAACGCCCGCCCGCCCTGCTTCGACTGAATTTGTATCCCGCCACTGGCATCCTGAAGATAAAACGCACCATCAGCAGATCGCAGTGTCACCACTCCCATCAGATGTACGCGATGCAATTCGTTCCCGCCGGCGTTAAACTGGAACAAGTCACCGACTCGCCGGACCGGCGATTTAAACGGGTTTTCAGCCGGCGCTTCGTTGATCTCGACCTGCTGCCAGGTCGGCACCTGCAACTCGACACCCTGCAGCCGCCGGTGTTCGTCGAAAACCGTGGTGCACACGCCGCGAATTGCTACTGCCGCGTCGATCAGATCTGCCGGATCCGTTTTCTGCGTCGCGACGCGAATGGCAAC
>JANXQE010000763.1 GCA_025356925.1 Limisphaerales bacterium
CACCGGCGTTAACAGAAGGCAACGACCCTATGACCGTCACCGGGTCACGATGACCACGCGCTTTTACCTCGATGACAGCGAAGCCGTTTTCCTCGTTGAAGAAGGTGACCCGATCGATCAAGCCGGTCAGGCTTTCCACCGGTGTCGGGGTTGAGATTGAGGGCGCGGTCAAGCAGTTCGTAGTCTTTCGCGATGCGCCATAAGCTGGGCGAGGCTCGGCTCCAGTTCGGACCGGGGGAGGTTGCCACCGACCAAAGCATCGTCGCTTTGTCGCTGGAGGCGTTCATAGAAGCGAATCCCGAAGTGCGACAATTCCTGGTTGTCGGGGTGTGCTTCGATCAGCGAAAACAGGCGGTCCTCGGCTTTGGCATAGTCGCCAATCCGTTCATAATGCTCCATCAACATCGCCTGCGTGGTCATGGGCAGCGAGCAACCTCCCAAGGCGCTCAGGAACACCTCGACTCGCGGTACAAAGTCAGGAAAGTCAGACACGTTCTCCCGCGCCAGGACGCCGAGCAGCAGGTGCAATCCCTTCAGATAATACGAGCGGCCTTCGTCGGGTTTTGCCTCCCCGGCGGCAATATCACCTGCTTCCTTGAGCAGCGTCACCACCATCAGTGTTTTGTCCCTGACTGCTAAAGTGGTCTCACCTGCGATCAGCCTCGCGAGCAATTCAGTTTCACTTAAGCTTACGACGATTTTGACGTCCCCACCGAGGAGTTGGTGAAACTCGCTGTCTGTGACCTCGCGGGCCTCCTGCCATTGTTGCCCTGTTTGAAGCGACCGAATCCGGGAAAGCACTTCAAAAAACTCCGCCAGCATCCTCAGGATGTAATCGCGGCGGATCATCGGCCGGGTCTCAGGTTACCATGCCGCCTCCCGTTCATCCGAAGATGTTGAAGTTCACCACAAACGCGGCGCTCTAAGGAAGCCGACTGGCACCTGGCGCATGGTGCTCAAACGCCGTCCTCCATAACGACGGCCGAGCGATGCCTGGCTTGCACGACTGACCGCCTCGATCAGAAAACGAATCAAGGCTGCCCATGCGCGGGGTGGGAACTCGGTCGTCCATCAACGATGGCCACCGCCTCCGCCATGTCCGCCGCCGAAGCCACCACCGCCATGTCCGCCGCCGCCAAAACCTCCCATGTGTCCTCCGCCATAGCTTGCTGGGCGAGCACCGCCGCCTCCGAAGCCGCCAACTCGGGGAGCACTGTAAGCTCGGGGTGCGGTATAAGCCCGGGAAGCGCTGGAGGCAAAGCTGCGGCCGCCAACCGCCGGACGGTACGCGTAGCTCCTGCTCGCGGGCGCCCAGGGCGCCGAGTGATTCGCGTAGCTCACGCGGTTCTGGTAATTGCCCGGATATCGACCCCGGTAAGCGTACGCGCCACGATAGGGATACCCAGCGTAATAGTGGCCCCAATGATTGTAGCCGCCACGATAGCGGTAGCCGTAATAGCCGTAACAAAACGGTGAATACCACGCGAACGGGTAAGAGTAGTTGTACCCCCAATAATTATATGGGTAGCTGGAATAATATGGGTAATATGGGTACCCATATCCGGAATCCGCGTAAGAGGCATCAGCGTTATAAGGGGCCGCAGCTCCATAATCGGGTGGTGTGACGGGCGCAGCAGCAGCCTCGCCAGTCATCGACGGCACTTGAGCCGCCTGGGCCATCTGGTTCCTTACCTCAGCCCCGCGTAGTATCAGCGTGGTGATCACCTCATCGGGGACATCCCGCTGTTTCAGCGCGATGATCTCCGAGGCGCTTGGGCTAAACGGAACCGGCGAGGTTTTGATAAATGCCGTGATCACCCCAATATCCACCTTCGCGTCAAGCATCTTCAGGATATCCCGAACCCCGGGCGAGAAGCTGACCGACACTGCCGGCTGACTAGCGCCTTTATCAGAGAGAGCAAAGCAGGGGGTGCATGCTACGGCAGCAAACAAAGCAATGACGATCACGGTGCTCGCTAACCAATTTTTCCGAGTCGAATTTCTCATAACCGCTCCAGGAATCACGTTCTGAAGTACCATTGCGCTTAGTCCTTCTTTGTCAAGGCCTTTCCAAGAGAATAAGACAGTTTGCAGCGGTGCTCCAGGGTCCTTCGGCTCCTGACCAAATCCGAACCCAGCCCTCAACAATCAGACGCACAAGTCAGCATCGTGTTTTCTCGGGTTTCGGCCTTCGGATTTCAGGCCCACGGCCTGTCCCCGCCCTCACATTCCCATGATCTGGTAGCCACAATCCACGTAGATGACCTGGCCCGTGATCGCGGCGGCACCGTCGCTGGCCAGGAACACACCAGTGGCACCGAGTTCTTCCGGTACAACGTTGCGCTTAAGCGGGGTATGCTCTTCATAATGCTTGAGCATTTCCCCAAAGCCGGAGATTCCCCGAGCGGCCAGGGTGTTGACCGGGCCGGCGCTGATACAATTGACGCGAATTTTCTTCGGGCCCAGATCGTAGGCCAGGTAGCGTGTGCTGGCCTCCAAGGAAGCCTTCGCGACACCCATGACATTGTAATGCGGCACCACTTTTTCGGCGCCGTAATAGCTCATAGCCAGGATGCTGCCACCATCCGTCATCAAAGGGGCCGAGGCGCGGGCCAGGGCCACGAGCGAATAGGCGCTGACATCATGCGCGATGCGAAAGGCTTCCCGGCTCGTGTTAACGAATTGTCCTTCCAAGGCGTCCCTCGGGGCAAAGGCCACCGAGTGCAGCATCAGGTGGAGCTTCCCGAATTTCTCAGTGATTGCTTTAAAAACCGCGGCGATATCATCATCCCTGGTCACATCGCAGGGCAGGATTAGAGTGTCGGATCCGAAGGTGCCAGCCAACTCTTCAACATTTTCTTTCAGGCGCTCTCCCTGATAAGTGAAAGCCAGGCGGGCGCCTGCCTTGTGCCAAGCCTGGGCAATGGCCCAGGCGATCGAGCGTTTGTTGGCAACGCCGAAAACGATTCCTAACTTACCGTTGAGTGACATGGTGTTTGCTTTTGTTGGAGCAATCAAGGTGCTCCAGGCTTGAATCAGCGGCATAGCAGTAGGCCAAATCCCCCGGTGTGGCAAGGGGAGAAACAAACCAATCCCTCGTGAATGGCATCGCGGGCCAGACCGATAGCGTCCCGTACTCCACCACACTGACGACCCAGAATCCGCTCCTCCTCGCCAACGCCTCAACCAATTCGTTGATCCGGACGGGATCTCATTCGGTATCGGCGGCCGAACCGGGTGGGGATACAATCCATCGGGTTCCGGTAGCAGGCGGACCAAGTGCACTGCGTGAGGCAGTGGCGGCCACAGCGGCGCGCGGCCTTACGTTGTAACGCTGAAAAAAGGAAGTATCCCTCGGAGCGGCGCATCCGGTCACTTTTGCCAGCGCGTCGACCAATTCGGTGACCCGGGGCGGTTTGGTCAAGATGGCATCCACCTGCGGCACCGTCTCACCTCGTTCTTCGAGCATGTTCCCCCAACCCGTGAGCATGATGACCGGGGTTGCAGGGGAATCCGCTTTGATCCTTTCCGCCACCTGACGACCGTTCACGTCGGGCATCCCCAGATCGGTCATCACCACATCGAAAGGGTGACCCGAAGTTCTGGCCTGGCTGAAAATTTCCAGACCAGCCTGGCCCCCGTCCGCGGTGACCACCTCGTGGTGATAGAACTCCAGGATCTCTTTTAGCAACTCTCGCAGCAACGGCTCGTCATCAATGCAGAGCAGGCGCAACGGGGGCGACTCCCCAGGGGAAGCCAAGACCGCCGGGCCCAGCCCTTTGGGACGTTCGCGCACGGGGAAGATCAGCAGGACGCTCGTTCCCTTGTTCAACTCGCTCTGAATCTCGATGTGACCGTCGTGCCGCTCCACCGCTCCGTAAACCATCGCGAGGCCCAACCCGGAGCCGCCACGCTGCCGCTTCGTCGAGAAGAACGGTTCCAGGCATCGCTGCCGGGTGTTTTCGTCCATGCCGATACCATTGTCGCTCACCTCCAGCACGACATGGCTGGGTTCCGGATCCTGGTTCGACGGACTCGCCAAAGTGACCACGCGAGTCGACAAGGTGATCAATCCGCCCCCGGGCAGGGCATCGACGGCGTTGAGCACCACGTTGGTGAGCGCCTCCCGCAAGTCGGATTCATTCCCGTAGAGCTCGGGGAGGGCGTCTTCGAAACGGGTTTCGAGCTGGATCGCGATCCCTTGACCCTGTGGGATGTCTCTCCAGCAGGGTCTGGTGAGTTCGACGACCTGCTGGGCGAGTTGATTCACCGCGATGAGGCGCAACTGATCCGTGTTTTCGCGCCGGCGGTAGAACTCACTCATGCGCGTCACGATCTGGGCGATGTCCTCCGCCGAGGTGCGAATGTGCTCGAGGTTCTTTCGGGAATTCTCCGACAGGTTCGGCTCCTTCTTCAACACCATTTCCGAAAAGGCCAGGACCGGTGAGAGAGCGTTGTTGATATCGTGTGCGATGCCGCTGGCCATTTGGCCCAGCGCCCGCAACCGTTCCTGCTGCATGACCGATTGCTGGGTCTGGCGCAGTTCGTCATACGCGCCTTGCAATTCCTCGCGCGAGCGCGCCTGCTGGAACAGACTTTTGCACTTTTCTTCGGTCGACAGGATTTTGAGCTGGAGTTCGCGTTTCTCGGTGTTGATGGATTGCACCTCTCGCAAGACTTGCTCGTTGATGTGACGCGCCTCCTCCAACACCAGCACGATCATGCTAACCGCGATAAATAACTGCAGCACCGCGGAGAAGAGAAAACCGGCGTTAATGAGGGTGATGTATTTCTGGGAAAACGGATAACTCATGAGATACACGCCCCAGAGAAAAAACCCCAGGAAGAGCATCCCCACCGCCACAAACTGTCGTTTCCGCCGAAGCCGGTAGAAACTCAAACCCGAAAACATACTTGCCAAACCAATGAAGCCGAAAGTGGCTACCTGGATATAGAATGCATCTTTGACGAACACCCGGCCCGCATAACTCCACGTTAACAGGAAAGCAATAAAGACCCCAAACAACCGCTCTGGAGTTTGGTACTCCATGAATGACAAACTGCCCCACATCAAAAACACCGCGGAAATCGACACGCACCACTGACGCAAAACCAGCACGAATGAGTCGGGTGCCGGGTTTGGCACCGTCATTCCCAGCGTGAGCCACAGCGCGTAGAAGAGCCACGCCGCCGTCCAGATTGTGAAGTAATGGCGTTTGGTATACCGGTTGAGATAGTAGAAAAGGCCGACAAGAACCCAGACGCTCAGTAAGGACACGACCAGCGCCGCCCTCAGATACTCGCGCGGGAATATGATATCAAAGCCCCGGATCTCGTTCATGAGGAGACCTCGCCCGTCTCTCGGATGGAATTGACAACTTTCTGGACAGAGCCCGGCAATGAAACGATCACAGACCCGCGGGGGTGAATTTCACCCCGCCGGCCCCCCATTCGCCCGGGCCGGTCGCCTGACTGCGGTTCAATCCCAATAATTTTCATCATCAAACGGTTACAACGCCGATTTGGCACACTTTCCGACCTCTGACTCCTGCACTTGCCATCACCCTCGGCTCTCGTTGGACACAACCCACCCGAATCCAGACTGGGCAGCGAGTCCGATTTAACCACCTCTGATACAGCACACGCCGAGCCAATCTATTTCTGAGATTGACGAATGACGCCTGCGTGTATTGGGTGTTGCTCCCATGATAGTCGATTACGTCGCTGACTACATCACCGCCCGCTTCAAAGACAAGGGCGCGGTGCGCCACCTGGACGTGGGCGCGGGCTGGGGGCATTTGATCAAGCGACTGCGAGAGGGTTGCCCCGCCATGCGCTCGGAGGGATGCGACTACAATCCGGGTCACAACCTCACCTCTGGGCTGGCCATTGAGCATGTGGACCTCAACAGTGGCAAATTGCCGTATCCCGACAATTCGTTCGACCTCGTCACCTGCACCGAGGTGCTCGAACATTTGGAGAATTTCCGTCACGTGGTGCGGGAGATTGGCCGTGTGGCCAAACCTGGCGGCACGGTTTTCATCACCACGCCAAACGTTCTGAACATCCGCTCCCGGTTGTACTTCCTGCTCCGTGGCTTCTTCGAGTACTTCGATCCCTTCCCGGTTGCGGGCGACCCGACTTATTATCCCGGCGAGCGCCACATCACGCCAATCACTTTTTATTACCTCGCCCACACCTTGGTTGAAGCGGACTTCCGTGAGATTACGCCGGGATGCGACAAGGAGCAAAAACTCTCGCGGTTGCTCTATCCGGTGATCGCGCCGCTCGCTCGGTGGGCCGCCAGGCGCAACCTCAACCGCCGGCGCCGAAAGCTCAAGCCCGTGGCGGACGCTCTCGAGGCACTTGCCTTGCTTAACAACAGTCGCCCCATCCTGACGGGACGCACGATGTTTGTCAGCGCGATCAAGAAGGGGTGATAACACCAACTGGCCGAATCAGACCGGGTGCCAGGGTGAGAAACGGATCGCGATAACGCATTCCTCTTGCGTTTCTTTTCAGCCTAAGCCTAGGGTCAAGCGTGAGAGCAAAACCAGCATGGCGCAGTAGCGCTGCCCAAGGCAGCTTGGGCCCAAGATGATTCACAACCTTTCGAATAAGCGCATTTTCATCACTGGTGGAGCCGGCTTTATCGGCTCGACTTTGATCGGCATGCTGGTGGCCGATAATGACATCACCGTTTACGACAACCTTCGCCGCAACTCTCTTGCCGGACGCTCCTATGAGCACCATCCACGGCTGCGACTGGTTCAGGGCGATGTGCTCGACCTGGCGGCACTCCGGCACGCCATGGAAGGCGCCAACATTGTGGTTCATTGCGCCGCCGTCGCCGGGATTGACACCGTGCTGAAACGGCCGACGGAAACGATGCGCATCAACATGCTCGGGACCGCTAATGTTCTTGAGGCCGCGCGACACCTGACTGGAGTCGAGCGCATCATAAACTTCTCCACCAGCGAGGTCTTTGGCCGCTCGGCGTTTCGAGCCGATGAGGCTAACTTGACCGAGATCGGCGCGGTCGGCGAAGCTCGCTGGACCTACGCCGTCAGCAAGCTGGCGGCGGAGCACCTGGCCAAGGCCTACCACCAGGAGTTCGGCCTGCCCGTCGTTACGTTGCGACCGTTCAACGTTTATGGCCCCGGCCAGGTTGGCGAAGGTGCCCTGCGCACCTTTATCCTGCGCGCGCTCAAACACCAGGACATCGAGATCCACGGCGACGGCAACCAGATCCGCGCGTGGTGCTACATCGATGATTTCATTGAAGGGCTCCTCTCCTCCATGACCCATCCTCGCGCCATCGGAGAAAGTTTCAACATTGGCAACTCGCGCGCGGTGGTCACCATCTTTGGCCTGGCCCAAACCGTGGTAAGAGTCCTGGCCAGTCAGTCAAGGATTCTGTTCACCAACAAAACCTACGCCGACGTCGAATTGCGCGTGCCCAGTGTGCAAAAGGCCCGGGAACTCATCGGGTTCGAGGCCAAAGTGGATCTCGAGGAAGGGGTTCGCCGGACGGCTGAATTCTACCGGAACCATCAGGAATAATGGGTCATCGGATCCCACTTTCGCGTCCTTATTTCGACGCCCGGGAACTGGAAGCCGTTCGGCGCGTCCTCGAGAGCGGATGGGTCGTGCAAGGACCCGAGGTGGAAGCGTTTGAAGCCGAGATCGCCAGGTTGCACCAGGTACGCCACTGCATCGCCGTCTCTTCGGGCACCGCGGCCTTGCACCTCAGTTACCTGGCGGCAGAGATCGCCCCCGGCGACGCCTTGTTCATCCCGAGCTTCGCCTGGCCCTCGGCGGCCAATATGGCTAAAATGGTCGGGGCCCACCCGGTTTTTGTCGATGTCCTCCCCGACACTTATAACATCGACCCGGATGATCTCGAACGGCATATCGAGACTTGCCTGAACGAGGGCAAGCACAAACCCCGGGCAGTCGTGCCAGTCCACGAGTTTGGCTTGGCGGCAGATATGGATAAGGTGCTTTCAGTCGCTTCCAGATATTCGCTGGAGGTGATCGAGGATGCAGCTTGCGCGCTTGGTGCAAGCTGCGACGGCAAACCCGTCGGAACGTTCGGCAAGTCTGGGATCTTCAGCTTTCACCCGCGAAAATCCATCACGACCGGCGAGGGCGGAGCCATCGTTACTAATGACGCCGACATGGCGGATCGATGTCGTGCTTGGCGCAACCACGGCCAGCGTCTGGCCGGCGGCCAGCGCGATTTCATTCTGCCCGGCTTGAATTATCGCATGACCGAGATCCAGGCGGCCATCGGCAGGGTGCAGTTGACCAAATTCGCCGGCATCCTCCAAAAGCGCCGGTCGCTCGTCCGTGAATACTTTGAGAGACTGCAGCAATGCCCAGGGCTGCGGCTTCCAACGGACACCGCGCAACACACCTGGCAAACCATGATGGTGGTGCTAGCCGACTCCGTCGACCGGACCGCGATCATTCAACATCTCGCTGGCGAAGGCATCGAGGTGGGTCCCGGATCGGTAGCGGGCCACCTCGGCGCTCATTTCCAGCCGCAACTGCCGTTGACCGTCTCCGAGAAATTGCATCGGCGCGGCCTTGCTCTCCCGCTTCATGCCGGACTGAACGTGGAGCAGATTGATGCGGCAGTTGAGAGCCTTTGCCGCCATCTCGACAGGTGTAAAGAGTCCTCGATCTCACGACAGGATTTGTCGCAGGCCTCCCCTCGCACTTCGTGAAAGATCTGATCATCCTTGGCACCGGGGGAAACTGTGTGGACATTCTCGACGCGGTGCTCGCGCTGAACGAGTCCGCGCCCTCAGCCGTGTACCGGTTGCGCGGCTTTCTGGATGACAACAAAAAAATATCGGGACAAACGGTCGAAGGTTATCCCGTGCTCGGCCAACTTTCCCAGGCCACACAGTATCCGGACTGTTTTTTTGTAAACGGTATCGGAAGCTTCCGGAATTACTGGCGCAAGCCGTTGATTATCGGCAGCACAAACCTCCCATTAGATCGGTTCGCAACGGTGATTCACCCAACCGCCAGCGTGTCGCGGTTCGCCTCCCTCGGCCACGGGACCGTGGTCCTGCAGCATGCCTCAATCAACTCCCACGCCAAAATCGGCAGCCACGTGATCATCCTGCCAAACGCGGTCGTCAGTCACGATGTCATCGTCGGGGATTACAGTTGCCTCGCTTCGGCGGCCTGCGTTGCGGGCGGAGTCCGGATCGGAAAGGCTTGCTACCTGGGCGCGAATTGTTCAGTGGCCAACGACATCCAACTCGGTGATGGCAGCCTGGTCGGGATGGGTGCGGTCGTGCTCGAAGACGTTCCGGAAGTAACGGTGGTGGTGGGCAACCCGGCGCGCGCGATTCGTTCGGTGTGCTGATGAAAGTCATTCACCTGCCCGTCAACATCGCTTCGCAGATCTCAACGACGGTGCGCGCCTTGCGGTCGGCCGGTATCCAGGCGCGAGGACTCGCGCGCAACCTTTCTCCCATCCAGGATCATACCGGCATCGAAACGGTTGACTGGTTTGGCCAGTTACAGCCCGTCGCTCGGTTGTGGCGCGGAATCCGCTGGCGCTGGAAGTTGGTTCGCGCGGTGGCCTGGGCTGATATTGTGCACTGGCATTGGGGTGACACCACGTGGAAAGGGGCTGATCTTCGGATCGCCGCGCGACTGGGAAAACCGCGCCTGGTCGAATTCTGGGGCGACGACCTGCGAGAACCCCGGCTCGCTTCGGCCGACAATCCGTTTTTGGCTCGCATGTACCAACAGCATCCAGAGTTGGCCAACCAGCGTTCAAAAGCCGTCCAACAAATGTTCCAGCGGCATGGTTTCGCGTGCCTCATCCCTGGGTATGAATTGGCCGATTACCTCGATGCGTCGGTTTTCCCCGGTTACTACCAGACTCGTCCGCGACTTTTGCTGGACGATTACTCGCCGCATTTTCCCGATCCCGAGCGGGGTCGCCCGCTCCTGGTTCACGCGCCTTCGGACAAAGCCAGGAAAGGGACCGAGGCCGTAGCCGCGGCGATTGCCATGCTGCAGCAGACCCATTCATTCGATTTTAAACTCATCCATCAGATGCCGCGAAACCAGGCGATGGCAACCTTTGCCGCGGCTGACCTCTTTCTTGATCAATTCACCATCGGCGCCGAAGGCCTGGCCGCCCTGGAGGCCATGGCTTTAGGCAAGCCGGTCGTGTGTTTCATCAAGGAATCGCTACAACCACGCTATCCGCCTGGTTTTCCCATCGTCGTCGCCGACCAGGACACCTTGACCGCTATAGTCGCTCCGCTCATCGAGAATGGCCGACGACG